>NZ_AUNJ01000130.1 GCF_000447775.1 Bacteriovorax sp. DB6_IX | reverse complement strand
TAAAAACATAGTGAATTAGTTTTAAAAATATTTCTAAATACTGGAGTAAATATGTCTAATAATATCGCAGTGGTAATTCTTGCCGCAGGAAAAGGAACAAGATTAAAAATGGATGTTCCAAAACCTCTTGCACCTCTTCATAAGAGAGTTTTATTAGACTATGTTTTAGATTCCGTTGATGGTTTAGGGGATATTTACCTCATTACTGGACATCAAAATGACTTGGTAGAAAGTCATGTTAATCAAAATAGACCGGAACTTCCTGCTAAGTTTATTCTTCAAAAAGAACAACTTGGTACAGGGCATGCGGTTAGAACATATTTTGAGGGAAATCCTGATTCCGAAAAATATGATTACACCCTCGTTATGTGTGCTGACACTCCTCTAATTACGAAAGATATTTTAGAAGAGCTAAAAGAAGAAATCTCAAAAGGGCCAGATGCGGTTGCGGCGACTTTTGAAGAATCAACTCCATTTGGTTATGGAAGAATTATAAGAGCAGAGCACGGCTTTACTATAGTTGAAGAAAAGGATGCAACTGATGAACAGAGACTCATTAAAGAGGTAAACTCTGGACTCTATATTTTTAAGACTTCATACCTAAAGTCACATATCTTTGATATCGACAGCAATAATAAGGCCGGAGAGTTCTACCTAACAGATACATTTAAAGAAGATGCTAATGTTAAAGCACATCTCTTCGCTGATAAATCATACTTCATGGGTGTGAATGACCTCTATCAATTGGCAAGAGCTGAGCGTGGTTTAGTTCAAAGAAATATCAGAAAACTTTTAATTGAGGGAGTTCGTGTCTTAGATCCATCTCATACTTATATTTACTCAAAAAATGTTGGGATTGGTTCAGTTATCTATCCAAATGTCCATATCGATGAAACTTCAACAATTGGTAAGAACGTCACGATTGAGCCAGGTTGCTTTGTTGTGAACTCAGTTATTGAAGATGGGGCAACACTTAAGGCCAATACATATGTGACTGATTCTATTGTAGGAAATGGCGCTAAAATTGGACCGATGGCGCAACTCAGACCGGGCTCTGAGATTGGTGCTGGCGCAAAACTTGGTAACTTTGTCGAAGTTAAAAAGTCTAAGATTGGTGAAAACACGAGTGTAAGTCACTTAAGTTACGTTGGTGACGCTGAGATTGGTCGCGAGGTCAATATTGGATGTGGCTTCATTACATGTAATTATGATGGTGCCAATAAGCACAAGACAATCATAGGAGATGGTTCATTTATTGGGTCGGACTCTCAAATGATTGCTCCAATTACAATCGGAAAAGAATGTTATGTCGCAAGTGGTTCTACGATCAATCAGAATATGAATGATGGGGCCTTTGCAATTGCCCGAGGGCGTCAAACTACGAAAGACGGTATGGCAAGGCGTTTCATAAAGAAAAAAGATCGAAAGTAAGCCTCCAAATATTGGATATTCCAAATTCAAAGTGGTATCTTCTTTAGAATTATTATTAATTAAATTTTCTAAGGAATGACTATGTGCGGAATTGTTGGTCACCTAGGTCCAAAAAACTCAGTTGATGTAGTACTTGAAGGTCTCAAAAGACTTGAATATAGAGGTTATGACTCTGCAGGAGTTAGTTTTATTTCTTCTTCAAATGATCTGATGATGTATAAGAAGAAGGGAAAGATTGAAAACCTCATTAATGAAATCAAAGACAAAGATATTTCAGCGAGATCTTGTATTGGTCACACTCGTTGGGCCACACATGGTGGTGTCACTGATAATAATGCTCACCCACATATTTGCGAAGAGATGGGAATTGCGATGGTCCACAATGGGATTATCGAAAACGCTGGTGAACTTAGAGAGTTTCTAACTAAGGAAGGAATTCAATTTAAGTCAGAAACTGATTCTGAAACATTTCTTGGATTACTTATTTACCATGTAAGAAATGGGAAGAATATCAAGGACGCTGTTATCGAATCCTTTAAGAAGATTCATGGTTTTTCGGCCTTTGTTGTTTTAAATAAAGAAACATCAGAAATCTTTTCAATCAAAAAGGGTGCTCCACTAGTTTGTGGAATGAATGAAGTTAACTCGGAAGTTTTAGTATCTTCAGATCCATACGCTCTTGCAGGAATTGCTGACAAAATTTACTTTCCAGAAGATGAAGTTCTCTGCCACTTAAGTGCTGCCAATTCAAATCTTTTAAACTTCTATGAATTGGATGGAACAAAGTCTAAGCGTTATATGTCTAAGAAGCAGAGTATGACTCATGATCCAGCAGCAAAAGGTGACTTTGAGCACTACATGTTAAAAGAGATTTATGAGCAACCAGAGTTAATTAGGTCTTTGACTCAGTTCTATTTTCAAGGTGAAGGAAAGGAAAGTCTGGAAGCAGCAGTTGATCTTCCAAGAAAGAATCTTCATATCTCTGCCTGTGGAACAGCTTATTATGCAGGTCTTGTGATAAAAGACTTCTTTGAACAAATTAATAGAATTCCTTGTCGTCCAGAGATTGCAAGTGAGTTTAGATATAGAAATCCAATTTTAGATAAAGAGGATCTTGCCCTTTTTATCAGCCAATCTGGGGAAACTGCAGATACTCTTGCCGCACAAGAGTTATGTAAGAAATCAGGCCTTAAGTCTCTCTCAATTGTTAATACTGAGGGGTCGACTCTCTATAGAGATTGTGATGTGAATCTTCTGATTAGAGCAGGTGTTGAAATTGGTGTTGCTTCAACAAAGGCGTTCACACAGCAGGTTCTAACTGGAAGAACTTTAAGTGCCGTAATTCAAAATAAAGGAATGGATGACAATCTGAGAAATACCCTTTCTCAGAAATACACTCTACTTGCTGAAAGAATCGAGGAGCTTCTTGATCGTTCAGATGAGATTAAAGCAGTTGCCGGAGAAATTTATCGTAATAAAGGTTTCTTCTACACTGGTAGAGGTGTCTATTATCCAATAGCACTTGAAGGTGCACTAAAGCTTAAAGAGATTGCCTATGTTCACGCCGAAGGTTATGCCGCTGGTGAGCTGAAGCACGGACCAATTGCTCTTATCGATGAAGAAAAAGTTAATGTGGCACTTGTTGGTCCAGAACTTTATGAAAAGACGGTTTCAAATATTCAAGAGATTAAAGCTAGAAAGGGGAAAATTGTCACGATTGGACCTGAAGGGAAGAAAGATCTTGAGGAAATCTCAGATTATTATATTCCGATCAACTTTGACGGACTTGAAGAATTGAGCCCACTTTATATCAATGTTGTGAACCAACTTCTTGCTTATCATATCGCTAAGTTCTTAGGGACTGATATTGATAAACCAAGAAACCTAGCAAAATCGGTAACTGTAGAATAATTTAGGATAGAATGAAGTTAGATCACTTAAACTTACAACAAAAAGAAGCTGTTGTTCAGACAGATGGGCCAATGATGATTCTTGCTGGAGCAGGTTCTGGTAAAACAAGAACTCTCGTAACAAGAATAGCTTATCTTATTGAAGAAAAGAATATTAGTCCTTTTCAGCTTCTTGCCTTAACGTTTTCTAATAAAGCGGCAAAGGAAATGCGTGATCGTGTCTCACGTACTGTAAGTTGTGATGTTGGGGCCCTTCAGGTGACAACATTTCACTCTTTCTGCGCACGAGTCCTTAGGAGCGAAGCTCAGTATTTAGGACTAAGCAAGAATTTCACGATTTATGATACTAGTGAACAAAAAGCTGTTGTTAAGAATATTCTCAATAGAAGAGGGATTAGCATAAAAGAAACATCACCATTTGAAGTGATGTATTTTATTGAAGATCTGAAGAACCATGGTCATTATCCGGATAGAGACTTATCAGATAAAGACTATGAAGTAGAAAAAGATGATCCTTTCTACGATATGTACTTAGAGTATGAAAGGGAGCTTCATAAAGCTAATTCTACTGACTTTGGTGGTTTAATTACAGCTGTGATTCAATTATTTGAATTATTCCCAGATGTCCTTGTACGTTACCAAGAAAGATTTAAGTATCTTTTAGTGGACGAGTATCAGGATACGAACCGCGCACAATTTGATCTCATTACAAAACTTGCAAGACGTAATAAGAATATTTGCGTGGTTGGTGATGAAGACCAATCTATTTATTCTTGGCGTGGGGCTGATATTAGAAATATTCTCGACTTTGAAGAAGTATACTCTAGTGCTCGAATCTTGAAGTTGGAGCAGAACTATAGATCTTCAAAGAATATCATTGAAGCGGCAGGAGCTGTTATTTCGAGAAATACTCAACGTAAAGGAAAGGACATGTGGACTGATAATCCAGATGGAGAGTCTATTGAAGTTGTTGAGTGTCACAATGATAAAGAAGAAGCGCAATTTGTTGCTGAGGGAATTCAGGAGCTTCATAGAGAAGGAGAGTCATACGATGAGATGGCCGTTTTCTATCGAACAAACTCTCAATCACGTCTAATTGAAGATGCATTAAGAAAATCTAATATTCCTTATCGAGTTGTTGGTGGAATTAAATTCTATGAAAGAAAAGAGATTAAAGACCTCTTGGCCTATATCAGAGTTGTTGTAAATGATAAGGATTCGTTGGCCATAAGCCGAATTATCAACGTCCCGGCAAGAGGAATCGGTGCAACGACTCTAAGAAAGATTGAAGATGAAGCTGTTAAAACAGAATCGACTCTTTGGGAAGTGATTCAACGAATTGTCGATAATCCTGAGGATTTTAAGCATATTCGTCTCACGGCAAGAGTTAAGTCTTCACTTTCACATTTCACTCAAATTATTAATGACGCAAAAATTGCTAGTGATAGTAAGGATTCACCAGAAGAGATCTTTGAAAAACTACTACACGAATCAGGTTATTGGGAAATGCTAAGGGCCGCAAAGGACTATGAGTCTCAAGCGAGGATGGAAAACTTACAAGAGCTAGGTAGTGCCATTGCTCAATTTGAAGAGTCCAGCCCAGAAGGAAATCTTGGAGGTTTCTTAGAAACAATCACTCTTGATAATTCAGTAGTAGCAGAAGATGAAGAGAATCAAGGTGAAGTTTCTTTAATGACCATTCACGGTGCCAAAGGTCTTGAATTTCATTATGTATACTTGACTGGAACAGAAGAGAATGTCTTTCCAAGTTATAAGAGTATGGAAGATGGTGATATGGCCATTGAAGAAGAGAGACGACTCTTCTATGTTGCAATGACTAGGGCCATGAAACGTCTTTATATTACCTTTGCACAAGGAAGAATGCTCTTTGGTCAACTTAGATTTAATGGTCACTCTCGCTTCATTCAAGAGATACCTAATAAGTACTATTTGTGGCGTAAGCTAGGTGGTGGATACCAAGAAAACTCTGAAAATGATGATTGGGATGATTTCTCTGATCCTGAGTTTGATGATGGACCAGTTTATAGCGTTCAAAGTACAACGCCCAAGTCGAAATTTCCAAAAGGTTCAAAAGTAGTCCATTCTTTATATGGAGAAGGAAAAATCTTAGCTTCTGAAGGACCTGCTGGGGATGAGAGGGTGACGATTATGTTCAAAGACGGAGCTCGTAAGAAATTTATGGCAAAATTTGCTCCTCTGACGCTTATATAACCCCCTAGTTTTTCATCCGAAAATCCTCGATAATAGAAGAGCTTTATTAAATTGAAAGTTTAGTAAGACGGTCTACTATTGTCAGGGAGGACGAGTGAAGACTAAGTCACCATTAAAAATCATTCTCGTTACGATCACGATCTTTATTATTCTATCCGGTATAGGACTTTTTGTGGCCTCAAAGAAACTGAAGCCAGAAGAACTTAAAAAGATAATGATCACACAACTTGAAAAAGCTATTCCAAATTCTAAGGTAAAAACTAAGGCCTTGGATTTTTCTATTGGGTTTAATTCTTCTGTTGATATCAAAGATGTTGATATTACTTACACAGGAAGAAGTGAATATCCATTAGTTTCTATTTCGAATCTAAAATTAAGAATTCCATTTTGGTCCCTTCTGTTTGGTGGAGGTAAGGTCGAGGTGGTTCTAGATTCACCAAAAGTTAACTATATAGAGTTTAAGACCGGTTCCAATTGGGAACGTGCCTTGGCAAAGAAGAAAAACAGCAAGAACAATAAAAGTAAGTCGACAAGTGTAGAAAAAGCTGGTGATTTAAAAAAATCTGAGACAAATCCGTCGTCAGGAGATGATGTCTTGATTCCTGGTATTCTTGCGGGAAGTGAGATTAATGTCAGTGTTCTTAACTTAAGTCTAGAATATGTTTTGAGAGACAAGACAAACGGAAAGATTGAAGTCGAGAAGTTTTTACTCAAAGATATTGGGATTAAATCTATTACAGCATTTG
>NZ_AUNJ01000129.1 GCF_000447775.1 Bacteriovorax sp. DB6_IX | reverse complement strand
ATTAAATCGAATCCACAGCATATGAATTACAAGACTCCAGTGATTGTCTCTAGTGCATACTTGACTTCAGATATTATAAAGAGCCTGCATGATAAGATAAATAAAGTTTAGTGAAGCCTCACTATGCTTCAGATATTGTGACTGCAATTGATAGTTTATAAAAATTAGGAAGAAATTTAGGAATAAAAAAGGCCACGAAAGTGGCCTTTAAATATTGAT
>NZ_AUNJ01000128.1 GCF_000447775.1 Bacteriovorax sp. DB6_IX | reverse complement strand
ACTATTTTCTTTAAGTAGTTGTTGATACTCTTGTTTAGCCTCTTCGTAACGTTTAAGACTTATTAAAGATTTAGACTTTAGTTGACGAATCGTTAAGTTGTGTTGTGGAAAGAAAGGTAACAAGTCATCACACTCTGTAATTGCCTGCTCAAAATCGTTATGCTCAATACGTTCATATATAGGCATTAGACTATTTTTCTTTTTAATTATAGTTCTAAGCCTTCCTTTTATAGCTGGTTGAGTAAATGGCTTTAAAATATAGTCATCAGGGCCAGACTCAAGTATCGTCTTGACAGTTTTAAGCGCATTCTCGCCCGTTACATAAACAAAAATAGTGGTGGGTTTTATACTTTTATAATGGGATAGCTCATAAAAAATCTGATGCCCATTTAAATTTGAGTTGAAATTATAATCTAGTATGATTATGTCCATATCAACTGACTTGCACAAGGCAATAACCTCTGAAGGTTTATAGGCCAGATGAATGTTATCTGAGTGAAACCCCAATTGTTTAATAGCTAGGTTAACTGAATTTACCACCAACCTAGAATCATCTGCGATTAACACTTTATAGTTACTATAGTCTTCTTTCACGTCACATTAATTTCATAAATACCGCGACCATATACATAGATAATATACATGGCACTACTAAATATTGTACAAATCTACATCACCCAGATGTAAAAATACTAATATTCGCTACAATATAAAAGCACCCAAAATCACTAATTTGTAACATAATAATAAAGCATAGATAAAGTAGGAATACTCGTGCGATACATTCACTCCATCAATAAGATATTATTTATGAACATTCTTACTAGAAAGTCATTTACTATGATGAAATAGTCTTTAATTTTTTATTTAAAGAAATGTTTTCGTTAGATTATCTATGGATAAGGCTGTGATGTGATGCACGCACCTACCTTCTAGCGTCGTTGTACCAAACTAATAGTACAACCAGTGAGAAAAGAAGTAACACGTCTGTCTATTAAAGTTGCCGGTATCGATACAGCAAAAAATCTCTTCCAAGTATGTGTGTTGAGTACTGATGGACAAATATTGTCAAACATAAAGGTAAAGCGAGATAAGCTTCTTGATACTATCCGTCAACTACCAGAGCAAACTGCTCTTGCAATGACTCATGTGCAACTTCTCATCATTGGGGCAGAATATTTCAAGAGCTGGGATATACAGTAGCGCTTATTCCATCTCAGCATGTAAAACCATTTGTTGATCGGTAAAAGAACGACGCCAATGATGCAAGAGCTATTTTCGATGCCTTTTCTATGCCTGACCCTGTTAAATCTATTGATTAACAAGACCTCAAAGCGATACGCAGTGTCCTTAAACGTTTGGTGGAGAACAGAACTGCCTTAGCGAACCAGATCAAGGGATTGACTGCTGAGTACGGTGTTGTATTTCCTATTTCCATTATAGCTTTGCGGTGTCATTTACCGAGAGCTCTTGAAGATGCAGAGAATAAGCTTTCTCCAGTAATGAGGAACTTACTGCAAACTTTATACTATTACTTTGTCAGCCTTAGCGAAGAGATAGATGCAATGACTCAAAGTGTCACCATATTGAGTCAGCAAAACCAAAGATATGAGGTC
>NZ_AUNJ01000127.1 GCF_000447775.1 Bacteriovorax sp. DB6_IX | reverse complement strand
CTTTTGTGGCCATGTAAACCGCAGTATAAACATGATGCTCTCTACCTGATAAAGACATCAGCATCTCTTTTGCATGTTCTCTATTCTTTGGTTTTCCCAGGATCGTCTCATCGATAAAGACAATTGTATCAGAGGCGACAATAAAAGGATTTTCCCCTTCAGCTATTTCGAGATTAAGAATATCTCGCCCTTTAAGTTTTGCGAGATCTTCAACAACTTCTTCAGGAAGTATTTTATCTGTGACTTCTTCAAGACTAGAAGGTCGAACCTTCATCGGGACTTTCATCCATCCCAGAAGTTCCTTTCTTCTCGGACTCCCCGAGGCCAGTACGAGAGTAAGCTTTTGATCTAATTCCATTTATCCTCTTCCAGAATTTCTTCTTTTCACTATTTCGTTTCGGGTTATAAAATTTCTCTCTATCAACTTCACCATGCTCTAAATACTTAGATAAGGCCTTATCGAAGAAATCAACCCTTACTACTTCTTTATCTTTTAATGAATGCTTTTTCAAGATTCCTTGCCTGTAACGACTTGCTACAGCTAAGTTTGATGTCTCTAGCTTACGGCTAAAATTCCATAGAAATTCTAATCGCATGTCATTTTCTTTACTGGACCACTTTCTATAGCCATGGTCCATTGCCAAAACTTCAGGAGTGATCTTCTTATCAAAAATAGCCGAAGAGTACTTATTAAACATAAACTCTCGTGCATAATAGATCGATGGAATTCTTCTCGTAATAAGTTCATTTATATTCATATGAGGGTTTGGATCATGGAGTACAAGATCTCTAGCAGGCATTGAGACGCGGTACCAACTTCCCGCTTCTATCGTTTCTTTGGACGTATTGGCATAACCCCTGAGATTGACCTGGGCAGTGATCGCTTCGGGCTCTTCTAGAAAGAGCTCTTCCTCAGTTCTAAGTTTAAAGTAATTGTCACCGGCAATAGAAACATAGGCCTCCAAACTAATTCCCTCGCCAAAAATAGTGGCGTTAGGAAGAACCAAGAGAGATTCTGTTTTCTTATCAATAATTTTATTATTCTTTTTTACAAAGTCATTAACTCTTAAGTACTGATCAGTCACAACATCTTGATCCCCGAACAGATATTGAGTCACCGTAATATTCCCATCACGAGTAAGAGGGTTCGCTTCATAAATTTCTAGTGGAAAGAAGATCGCATCAGTTTCTCTGAGTTTCTGCGGTTGAATATCTTTTTGAGAGCGCGACAACCAAAGAATATTACCAAGATTAAGTCTGCATGAAGGAAGACTTTTTCATCAGAGATATTGATCTCCTTAACAGTCATGGAAGATTCAGGCGATAGCCTCACAAGGGTCCCATCATAGAGGAAAACCCAAAGGTAACTATCTTTGTAGGTAAGAATCTCATCCGCTTCCATCACCTCTGACATATACTGAACTTGATGCTCCCCAGCATCACGAAAGAGTCGACACTCCCCTCGACACGAGAGAACCCTTCCCACAGGCTCCTTTAATTTTTGGATCCTTTGCAAGGCCTCCCAGTACTTGACCTTCGATTTAAATGCGGTGGCCTCCTTCCAACTACCTAGATTTAGCCAGTCTTGGGCATCAAGCCCCTGCCAATCAACCAGAGATTTCGTCTGACCTCGGTACAAAGTATCGACTTCTGCAAAGCACAATACGGAGAATAGGATTAAAATTAAGCTCTTCACACTTATCTTTTCGGAAGATTATGCTGATCCTTCTTCTTTAGAGCACTTATCTCTTAAAAACAGGCAAAATTTGCGCCCTAAACGGTGCCAAAGCGTAGCAGACGTGTTACCATTTGGGCCTATTAAATCATGCTGTGGAAAAGGAATAAAAATGAGCCAAGAAAACAACCAATTTTCTTTTGTTGAAAGCGAACATGAAGTCCTAAAATTCTGGGAAGAAAATCAGATTTTCGAAAAATCTTTAGAACAAACTAAGGAAAAAGAGCCATTTATTTTCTACGATGGGCCTCCATTTGCAACAGGTCTTCCACACCATGGTCACCTTCTCGCTGGAACGCTAAAAGATATTGTTCCTAGATATTGGACAATGAAGGGACGTTACGTTCAAAGAAGATTTGGATGGGATACTCACGGTCTTCCAATTGAGCAAGAAATTAATAAGAAATTAGGACTAAGCGCGCACGATGCTCTAGAAAAACTTGGAATCAAGGGTTACTCAGATGAGTGTCGTTCAATTGTTCTGACATATACAAAAGAATGGGAAAAGACTGTTAAGCGTCTTGGACGTTGGGTTGATTTTGAAAATGACTATAAAACGATGGACCCTTCTTTTATGGAGTCATGTTGGTGGGTCTTTAAAAGTCTTTGGGAAAAAGGATATGTCTACCAAGGAACAAAAGTTGTTCCTTACTCGACGGCCCTAGGAACTGTACTCTCTAACTTTGAAGCTGGTCAGAATTATAAGGATGTTCAAGATCCTGCTATTACAGTTCTCTTCAAAGTAAAAGGAAAGGATGAATACATTGCTGCTTGGACAACAACTCCATGGACACTTCCTTCGAACCTTGGTCTCTGTGTTGGGGACGATATCGATTACGTAAGAATCAAAGACAATGATCAAAATAAAGTTATCATCATGGCCGAAGCAAGAGTTGAGGCCTATACAAAGAAAAGAAATCTCGAAGTAATCGGTGACTCTTTTAAAGGTTCAGAACTTAAAGGTGTTGAATACGAGCCACTCTTCCCTTATTTTGCAGAGCTATCTTCAGAAGGTGCCTTCACTGTTATGACAGATGACTATGTCACAACAGATAACGGGACAGGAATTGTTCACCAGGCCCCGGCTTTTGGTGAAGATGATAATAGAGTAATGAAAGCTCACGGTGTGACAGCTGAAGTTTGTCCACTCAATGATGCCGGAGAATTTACGAAAGATGTCACTGATTACGCTGGTCAATATGTAAAAGACGCTGACAAAAATATCATCAAAGATCTTAAGGACAGAGGGGATCTCTATGACAATGGAAATATTGTCCACAGTTACCCGTTCTGCTACAGATCTGATACTCCACTTATTTATAGAACGATTCCATCTTGGTACGTGAAAGTTGAAGAAATAAAAGAGAGACTTCTCGCTTCAAATGATCAAATCAATTGGGTTCCAGGTCATATCAAGAAAGGTCGTTTTGGAAAATGGTTAGAAGGTGCAAGAGACTGGGCCGTTTCAAGAAATAGAGTCTGGGGAACACCTCTTCCTGTTTGGAAGAACGATGAAACAGGAAATCTTATCTGTATTGGCTCAGTTGCTGAGCTACACGAATATTCAGGTGTTATGATTGATGACCTTCACAGAGAAACAGTTGATGACATCACATTCACACGTGACGGAGAAGAAGGAACATATAAGAGAATTACAGAAGTTTTCGACTGTTGGTTTGAATCAGGTTCTATGCCATATGCTCAACTTCACTACCCATTTGAGAATGAAGATGTTTTCAAAGACGGTTTCCCTGCTGAGTTTATTGCAGAAGGTCTCGATCAAACTCGTGGTTGGTTCTATACCCTAACAATTCTTTCAACGGCACTCTTTGACAAGCCAGCATTTAAGAATGTTATCGTAAACGGACTCGTTCTTGCTGAAGATGGTAAGAAAATGAGTAAGTCTTTAAGAAACTTTACGGCTCCAGATATCCTCATGGAAAAATTTGGTTCAGATGCTCTAAGGCTCTATCTCATCAACTCAGGTCTTGTAAGAGGTGAAGAGCAAAGATTTACCGATGCCGGTGTAAAAGACATGGTAAGACGTGCTCTACTTCCTTGGTATAACTCATTTAAGTTCTTCTCAACATATGCAGAAGTAGATGGGTGGAATTATGCCAAAGATGCAGCAGAGGGAACAAATATTACAGATAACTGGGTTATCTCAAAGCTTCAAACTTTAAAGAAGAATATTGCTAAGGAAATGGAAGAGTACAAACTCTACAATGTCGTTCCTGCCCTATTCAACTTTATTGAAGACTTAACAAATTGGTATATTCGTCTGAACAGATCAAGATTCTGGGGAGACGGCCTAACTGATGATAAGAAACAAGCATACACAACTCTCTTCCTAACTCTTAAAGAAGTTACTGAAGCGATGGCACCATTTGCTCCATTCCTTTCAGAGCATATCTTCCAAGAGCTTAAGAAGTTTGATTCAAATGAACAAACAGAGTCTGTCCACCTCGTGGAATATCCAGTTGCAGATGAGTCAAAGATCAAACCAATTCTTGAAGACGCAGTAGATAGAATGCAACAACTTATCCTACTTGGACGTCAAAAACGTAACCAAGTTCAAATCAAGGTTAAGACGCCACTTGCAAGACTAACTGTTATTCATAAAGACCAAGAGCTACTTGATGAAATTTCTAAACTTGAGTCTTATATTGAAACGGAACTTAACGTTAAGAAAGTTGAGTACTCTGTAGAAGAAGATAAGTATATCACTCTCTTTGCAAAACCAAATTCTCCAGTCCTAGGAAAGAGACTTGGAAAAGAATTTGGAAAATTCATGGGAATGATTAAGAATCTTAAAACAGAAGATCTTCTAAGACTTGAAGAAACAGGATCTCTAGAGCTTGGTGGTCAAACTTTTGCACCAGAAGATATTCTCATCTTCCGTGAAGCAAAAGAAGGGACACAGGCCCTATCAAATAGATTTATTTCAATTGATATCGATACAAATCTAACGGAAGATCTCATCCTTGAAGGTCTTGCCAGAGAAGTTGTTAACCGTATCCAAAGAACAAGAAAGGATATTGGACTAAATGTTGAAGATAGAATTGAAGTGACTTATCAAGCTTCTGATAAACTTGCGAAGGCAATTGAAACTCACGCTGACTACATTACAAAAGAAACATTAACAGTTTCTCTAAGTGCTGGTGAAGCAAGTGAAGTTGACTTTAAAGTTGATGATGAAACATTGGCAATCAATATTAAAAAAGCGTAGAAATAACAAGGGCCACGATCGTGGCCCTTTTTTTATTAAAGTTCAACTAGTTCAGTCTGTAGTTTATTTCCTAGGTCCAAAGTTCCCGATCCTTTAAAACATGTATTCTTCAATAGAACTCGAAGAGTTGTAAAGTTATCATCTGCAATGGCCTTATTCTCTGTACAAACATTGTAATTGCTTAAAGCAAGTTGTCTGTCTTCTGGGTTTGCACAACTTTGA
>NZ_AUNJ01000126.1 GCF_000447775.1 Bacteriovorax sp. DB6_IX | reverse complement strand
GACTTCTCTCTGCTTGTAAAAATAATCCTATATTTGTTCTTTGATTCCACTTCCAAAAGTGTGAAAGTTTCAGTCCAAGATTGGCAAAAGTCCACTTGAAATTTGATCCACTAACTTGATTAAAACTTGTCACAATCATCATTGGAATTGAACGACTACTCTCAAGTCCTACTTCTGTAGTAAAGCCAAGTGAAGAGAGTGATTCACTTTCTTCAAAGA
>NZ_AUNJ01000125.1 GCF_000447775.1 Bacteriovorax sp. DB6_IX | reverse complement strand
ACGGTACATTAAAATTTCTCTATTATTCTTTTTGGACTATGGCCGGGATATCAATCTTTGCAATCGTCACTGATATGTTTACCTCTCTTCAAAGATATGGAGATGTCTCCCTTTTTTATTTTTACTTTTTATCGATCGTAATGATTGCCTTAGCAATGTACTTCTTATATTCGCCAATCTTCTATCCTAATGTGAGTTGGTGGGAATACGATTTTAGATATCGTAATGACATCATTACATCAGTAAAAGTTAATGATGATGAAGAGAAAGAAGGACGCCTTATCGATATACGAAGAGGGAGTGCTGGTCTTTCATACTTTGGTAAATTAAAAGTCGGAGATAAAATCATTCTCAAACCTGAATATAATGAGTTAGACAAAGAATTTAGAGTTGAAGTTATGTCTAAGAGGCAACACTCAATCGGAAGACCATATACATATGGTTTGAAATTTCATTTCAATTCAGATGAAGAAGAGAAAGATTTTGTCAAATTCCAAAAGTTCTGGCAGTTTGAACGTAAGCACAAGAAGCTTAGTAAGTTTAAACACGGTTAGAACATGAGTCTAAAAAATCACAATTGGTATATGAATATTGCTCTTGAAGAAGCTGAAAAAGCTTTTAAAAAAGGAGAAGTTCCTATTGGTTGTGTTATTGTCGATCAAGACGATAATATCGTTTCACAAACTCATAATTTAAAAGAATCAGTAAAAGATACAACAGCACATGCTGAAGTCTTGGCCATTAAAGAAGCAAGTGAAGTCAATAAAGACTGGAGACTTTTAGGACATACAGCTTATATTACTTTAGAGCCTTGTCCTATGTGTTTATTTGCTCTACTTCAAGCTCGTGTTGATAAGGTTATATTTGGAGCATATGATTCTAAAGGTGGATCGGTATCTCTGGGTTATAATTTTCATTTAGACGAAAGATTTAATCATTCTTTCAAAGTTATCGGTGGGGTTGAACACTTTAAGTGTTCACAGATTTTGTCAAATTTCTTCAAACAAAGAAGAAAAGGTTACAAAGTCACTTCCAAGCCTTAAAAAATCTAACACTTTCTTTACAAGATTAACTTTATCCTGTCCCATAGTAGACTTAGGGGAAGACGATGAAAAAGTTAATATTAGTGACCGCCGTTCTGTTATATCAGACAATGGCGAAGTCTAATGATTATATGTATTTCTTAGTGGATTCATTGAATATGACTAAGAATGAATTAAAGACACCTTTATCTGGTGAAATTCTAGCAAAACATATTTATGTCAATATGATGGGAAATGAGTTTGAAATTCAAACTCAGAATGATGAGTTATTTGTTGCTGATGCAATTCTTGAATCTGATAGATTTACTTCATAAAAGATGGGATGAAATTTTCGACTCCTTTAGAGGATAACAATCCCCTTTATGGAATTGATAAGCTCAATGCTTCTAAGGCAGAAGTAGAGATGTCTCATGAAGTTATCGATGTGAAAGGCGATGATCTTGCAGTTCATCTTGGGCCAATAAATTTTGAAGTGAATAATATAAATATGCAGTGTCGTGTTTCTGAGTTTACCACTGCAATTGATGAAGCTTGTATTCAGAATACAACGATAAAGCCATATGATGAGAGTAAGATTAGTAAGATTAGGCTTTCGGATTTGTCGGAGAAAAAACTTTATAATCTTGATATTCAAACCAATGAGTTATCAATAGAAGAGGACGATCTCTTTATTGAGGTTAAGAACATTAAAGGTAATTACTTAAATAATCACTTCGGTATTAGCCGTGGAGAACTAAATTGTTATAAAGATCCTGAGTTAAAGATCATTGATGTTGAAAACCTTGTATATGGTTGTTTAAAAAGATCGAAAATAATTGGAGAAAAGCTTAGTTATCAAATCCCAAGTTTAAATATGCACATTAATAAGGCTTCCGTTATTTTCGACGAAGATAAGATGAAGCTTCATTCTGATTATGCGAGTTTTAAAAATAAGGGTTCTGTAACTTATGTTGCGGCAATGTCTTTGGAGTGTGATAAAGATCCGATTGTTGTAGACATTAATAATCCAAATGCAATTTTAAATGGATGTATGAGAAGTATGACATTTAAATTGGACCGAATGGATAATGGAACACAAAAGGGACAAGTTAAGGATATCAAAAACTTTAAATTGGCCGTTAATACTGGAAACTTCAAAATCACAGGAAAGGTAAAATTCGTATTCTACGTCTCTCTTGATGTGACTGGAAAAGTAAAGCATGATCCAAAAAAGAAGCAGATTGTAATAGATGTAAATAAGGCCAAGGTCGGAAAGTTTTCTGCCCGTAGTTTTGCGTTAAAAATTGTGAAGAAATTCATTAATGTGGATAACGTGAAAGTAGTTGATAATTCGATAATTATTCAACTTTAGCTGAATCAATTGACACATCCTCACCCATTTGTTTAATATGCACAAGGTAGTCGGGCTGAGCAAGTGTTCGCAGGGTGAACTCCGCCAGGTCGGGAACGAAGCAACGGTAGCTTTTGCTGCATTGTGTTTATGTTCGGCTGCCCCTTTTATATTTGCCTACCTCATTAGAATCCTTTAAATTGATAAGAGCTGTTTAAATAAAGACATATAAAGTATGGGAGCTCCATGTCATACCAGGTTCTAGCACGTCGCTGGCGTCCTCAAAAATTTGAAGATGTTGTCGGTCAAGGTCACATTGTTACTTCAATTCAAAACTCTTTAAAAGAAGATCGAGTCGGTCACGCGTATATTTTTTCGGGAACTCGAGGAATTGGAAAGACTTCTATTGCTAGAATTTTTGCTAAGGCATTGAGATGTGAGTCTCGCTTAGAGGACGGTAATGCTTGTGGAGCATGTCGCTCTTGCGAAGATTTTAATACAAACTCATCGATGAATATCATTGAAATCGATGGGGCCTCTAATAATGGTGTCGATGATATCAGAGATCTTATTAGTAATATTCAATATCTTCCTTCAACAGGAAAATATAAAGTTTATATTATTGATGAAGTTCATATGCTCTCGACTCCTGCTTTTAATGCTCTTCTCAAGACACTTGAGGAGCCACCTGAGCATGCTATTTTTATTATGGCGACTACCGAGCCTGAAAAACTTCTTGGAACAGTTTTATCTCGTTGTCAGAGGTTTGACTTCAGGCATGCGAGTGTTCAAGACCTTGTTGAGCATATTAAGAAAATTGCTGAAAAAGAAAGTATTTCTTTTGAGAATGAAGCATTGATCAAAGAGCTTGCAAAGCTTGGGAATGGTTCTTTTAGAGATACTCTGTCTTTGCTGGACCAAGTTCTCAGTTTTTCTACTGAAAGGAAAATTGACGAAGAAGTCTTTTCTCGTTCTCTAGGTGTTGCAAAAATTAGTGCGATCAAAAATATTATCGAAGGGGTGATTCTTGGTGATGTCCAACTTATCTCTACGACTTACAGAAAAATGATTTCTGAAAATGTGTCTCTTAAGAATATTGTAAAGTCTACTTTGGAGAGTGTTTTTGGAATTATTAGTTCTAAAGATTTCAAAGACTATTCTAGAGTTCAAGATAGAATTAGCGAAGAAGTATTTAATAATGTTTCTAGGGCCGAGCTATATTGGATCTATGAAGTTCTCGCTCAAGACTTTGTATGGTCGATGGAGTCAGTTTCTCCAGAAGATGCATCTGAAGTTGTCTTAAGAAAAGTTGC
>NZ_AUNJ01000124.1 GCF_000447775.1 Bacteriovorax sp. DB6_IX | reverse complement strand
TCAAATTGTTTTCCGGCCTTAAAAATAAAGCTTGTGTGGTAGACATTTGTATTTCTAATATTATTTGAATTAAGAAGAATATCGTTTGGAAAAATAAGTCTTTCTTTGGCGACTTCTAACGAGAAGATTTTATCATGCCAATGAACAGAAGATCCTATTGAAAACCTATTTTCATGAAGGCTAATACTACTTTCTGCTAAGTTTGCTTTTCCATAGAGACTTCTCTCTGCTTGTAAAAATAATCCTATATTTGTTCTTTGATTCCACTTCCAAAAGTGTGAAAGTTTCAGTCCAAGATTGGCAAAAGTCCACTTGAAATTTGATCCACTAACTTGATTAAAACTTGTCACAATCATCATTGGAATTGAACGACTACTCTCAAGTCCTACTTCTGTAGTAAAGCCAAGTGAAGAGAGTGATTCACTTTCTTCAAAGATGTCGTATTGGTGATTTCCTGTAGAAATAAGGAGATTGAGAAGGAGTTTTTGATCATTATCAATGCTCTTAAAATTATCTTCAACCTTTTCAAACTTAATCTTTGGAGGAGTTAGCGCGACTTTTTCATTAAGTCTTTCAAGGTCTCGAGAGTAACAAATAAAAACGGCTTCACCTTTTTTATTAAAGACAAAAGTAAAAGGACTTCCAGGGGAAACTTCTTCTACTTTTAATACTCTGGCTTCACTCGTTGTGTAATATCTTGTTCCATCAAGGTTTTGAATAGGAGAGTTTGCTTTTAGCACGGCAGTGAATTTTTGCGTGGCAAAGTTATTCTCTGTGTATGTAAACCTCTTTGGCTTTATTGTGATTTCATCTTGGCCTTGACTTTGTGGCCCTTCGAGTTTTTCAAAAAGCTTCAATTCCTCTGAAGATAGTTCAAAAGGACTCTGTTGAGCGAATACAGAAGCTATGAATAGAATAGGGACTATGATTTTAAACATCTAACGGCCTCAATAAATGATTCGTAATTATTTTTGTGCTTGTAGTGAGTTTCTTTAACTTCATCTACGGGAATCCATTTGAAGTCCTGATGTTCAGCTTCACAGAGTTCAACTTCACTACTAAAGACTTCTGCGACAAAAACTCTTTCTTCCACATCTCGATTCCAACGATCGTGAAAAGTGAACGTCAAATCTAGTTGATTCACATGACCTTCAAGCCCTGTCTCTTCAAGGAGTTCTCTTTTTGCTCCAGCAAGCCATGACTCATCGCCCTCAATAGACCCCGTCACATTCTGCCAAAACTCACCTCGATCGGCTTTTGTTTGTAAGAGTAAAAGATTTATATTGTTTTTTGTGCGCTGTAATACGACTACTTGCACTTTCTTGTGTAGCTCATCCATGAGCTAATTTTACCAAATTCCAAGCCTATAGAGGCTCTGCGGCATCTTTTTCACAAAAAAGGCTTACATTTGGCCTTTGATGCATGGCGAATTTTTGATAGTTTTAGTAAGTTTTGGTATGTTGTCGCCTATGGAAATTTCTAGAATTATTAACATACTTTCTTTAGCTGCGCCTGGGTTTCTCTTGGCGATCGTTTGCCATGAGGCTGGGCACGCTCTTATGGCCAAGAAGTATGGTGATGATACGGCTGAAAGAATGGGGAGATTAACTCTTAACCCTGCCGTTCATTATGATCTGATTGGGACAATTATCTTTCCAATGGTGGGTATTGTTTTAGGTGGAGTTCCTTTTGGGTGGGCCAAGCCTGTTCCTGTTGATCCTAGAAGATTTAAGAATATGAAATCTGGAATCTTTTGGGTGAGTTTTGCTGGGCCACTAGCAAATATTCTTTTAATGGTTTTATCGGCATTTTTATTTGCTCTAGTTTACACACAAGTTCCTGGAACGTTTGAATTAAGGAAACAGTTTCTGGGAATGTTAGAGTATTCGGTATTTATTAATATCCTTTTGGCGGTATTTAACCTGATCCCATTTCCTCCACTTGATGGATCGAAAATGGTTTCAACATTTTTAGACTACGAGACAGCACGCAAGTATGAAGCGTTACAGAATTATACGATGGTTTTTCTTTTGATTCTGTGGTTTACGCCCATATTTAGTTACATTATTAGACCTGCACAATTATTCGGTTACTTTCTAATGAATGTTTTTGCAGGGATTTTAAGTTAGGGAACACACACATGTTAGACACAACGATTAAGGTCAAAACAGACTGCTTTGATGGTCCGTTAGCCCTTTTACTGATGCTCATTCAAAAAGAGCAGATGTCAGTAAAAGAGCTCGACTTAACTAAAATTACTAAGCAGTACTTAGACTATCTCGCCAATATGAAAGAGTTGAACTTTGATATTGCCGGTGATTATCTCTATCTGGCCGCAACACTAGTTCTTCTTAAGTCTAAGAACTGTGTGACAGAGGGGGAAAACTCTCAACTTCAACAACAACTGAATTCATCAGAGTCTCTTAATATTACAAGTCATGCTGAGCTTGTAAGAAGACTAGAAGAACTTCAACACTTTCAAAGAATGGGGCAAAAGCTCCTGACTCTGCCTCAGCAGGGAAAAGATATTTTCACGAAGCCAAAAATTAACAGAAAAGAGATTGTAAACTCTATTCTAACTCCAATGGATTTAGAGAAGCTTACAATGTCTATGGTTGATTTCATCTTTAGGCAAAATAGAAAATACACTGTTGTAAGAAGAGATAGGCTTTCTATTGTTGAGAAGCTTCAGTTCCTTAAGAGTTATCTTCAAATGGGGCAGAAGACTAATTTTGAAGAACTTCTTCATAAAGATAACTCAAAGAAAGTTGCTGAAAAAGGTGGAGAAATTGAACAGTCAGATGATGACTCTCACTCTATCGACAATGTGGTAATTACATTTATTTCTCTTCTTGAACTTGCGAGATTGAAGAGAATTCAAATCTT
>NZ_AUNJ01000123.1 GCF_000447775.1 Bacteriovorax sp. DB6_IX | reverse complement strand
GACAATGGCAATTTTAAGATCATCGTGATGATCGAAGAAGCTTGCAAGCCCCATGATCGTTTTTTGCTGAGACGTGTGATATCCTGTCGACCCAATAGCAAACGAACTTGATTCCAGAATTATAATCTTTTAAATTAATGATGCTCCAATTCTAAATAAGCTCTTGGTGATTTTCTAACTTTGTAGAAGAACCTCGTACGTTTCTTCTTCTTTCTCTCACCTTTTGAGCTGCCATCTATTTGGAGATCTGCAAATACTTCACTAGACATCTCATCCCCATTATTACTCAGCTAAGACAAGTCCCTTAAAAGGAACTTTGTACTTTTCAAAATAATCTTTTATCTTATGTAGTTCTGCGTATTTTGAATAATTTGTTTTTACGATTAAGCTTACACTTTCTAAAGAGCGAATAACTGGATAGAAGACCTCTTTCTTATTATCCATCTCCTTAAGATCAGGAAGATCCCAGAGCACGACATCTGATGATTCAACAAAGTTTTCGATAAACTCTTCAAAAGTTGAATTTCCTAATTGGTACATGACATCACAAATCTCTGAAAACTCTACAAACTCAACTCCCTGAGTTCCATAACATGTGTATTGAATATCTTCGTTTAGAATAGGTTTTTTGATTTCCTCGAGATCTTTAATATAGTTATGGTAAAGAGACTTTTGAAGATCATCTGTCACGACAGTAACTGTAACCTTTGCATTATAGTTAAGAAATGATGTTACACCAAGAACGGTCTTTTCACGCTCTCCCTTAACACCAGTGCTATTAAAAGCTAAACTCTTAATACCTCTATTAAAGTCTCTCAAATATGAATCGCCCAGTTTGAATAATTCTATATGATTTTTTACTTTATAATATAGTTTAGATAGTGACTTATTATTCTTTCTTCTAAACTCATGTCTACTTATTTCAACTTCAGCCGTTCTCTCTTTTGAAGATTTTTCATTCTCTTCGCCCATTGAAAGATTCGCGAAGACAATTTCTTCAGAAGCTTCTTCCTTAGCCTTAGGCTCGACCTCTATAACCTCAACCGCATGAGCTTTCTTCGCTGATGTACCAAAATCAATATCATCAATCATTTCAGCTTGAACTTTTTCCGTCTTAGTACTCGATTTCGTACTTGGCTTCTGGTTTGGCAATTGCCCTAAAAGAGCGACAGCTTCTTCAAATTCACTCTTGAGAGAGTTTCCTTTACTAAAATGCGTATTTGCAATAAATTCCTTATTTACTCTGGCTTCAATCGACGCCGCATCAACATAGATAGGTTCTTTAGAACGAGCTTTCTTTTTGCTATCGAAGATAAGATTTGTTCTCTTAACGTCATTGGCCTTAACCTCTTCAATGACAATGCGATTTATTTTTTTATTTTGAGTAAGATATGATTCTAATTCTCTTTGATTGATTTCTTTTTCACCATGTTTATCTACAACAGAAATACGAGTCTGCTTTTCATCAGAATCTGAATCAAAGTAATGCTCCGGTTTATTAAAAACCAGATTACCTTTAGCATGAAGCTTCTTATCAAGTTCAAAAACGTCTGCTAGTCTATGCTCCGACTTACATACATTTTCATTCTTTCCCTCAATAGAAAGTTCTTCATTTTCTTGAATGTCATATGCTTCGATCTTTCTCGCACCCATGACAACACCTCTAGTCCTATTTCATTATAGGCCTAACTAATGAATATATCGGTGTTCTAAAGAACTTTATTTAATAATTAACCCGTCTTCACAATTGACTACATAATTTCAATGGAATCGGTAAAATATGCCTAATAAATGTTAAGATATTCTCAAAGTACAAACCCTAAGTACCTGTCACAAAAGCTCAACTAATTGGCAGCCACCTATTTTTTCGCTAAAATCTAGCCATGAAAAAGTTTAACGAATTAGAAGATATCCAGCAGTTCAAAATGATCAAAGATGATCTCCTTGATTATAGAGAACTCGCCAATATCACTTCAAATGGAATCAACTATCCGATCGTAGGAATTACTATTGGAACGAAGAAAAAGAATGTTCCAACATTTGGAATCTTTGCTGGAGTTCATGGGCTTGAAAGAGTTGGTACACATATCGCCATTGCTTTTTTAAATAATCTCACAAATCGCTTACGCTGGGATCAGGAGCTAAGAAAAGAATTTGAAAACTTTAGAATCGTGATGATTCCTCTAATCAATCCGGCCGGAATGAATGAGGTAAGAAGATCAAATCATAATGGTGTAGATCTCATGAGAAATAGCCCCGTCGAGAGTGATCACAAAACTCCTCTTCTTCTAGGAGGGCATACTTATTCTCCTAAACTTCCTTGGTATCGAGGAAATCCCAATAAAATGGAAGTTGAAACACAGACAGTTGTAGACTTTGTTAAAGAAGAAATGTTCAACTCACCTTTTTCAATGTCAATTGATCTACACTCTGGCTTTGGAATGAAGGACCGACTTTGGTATCCCTATGCGAAAACGAAATCACCTTTTCCGTTAAAACCAGAAATTAGAAGAATGAGAGAACTGCTTGATACAAGTCTTCCTCATCATATTTATCATATTGAGCAACAGTCTGAATCTTATACGACAAGTGGAGATTTATGGGATTATCTCTTTGATCTCAATAATGATAACCCTCAAAAGAAAGGTATTTTTATCCCTTGGACTTTAGAATTAGGTTCGTGGTTGTGGGTTAAGAAGAACCCTCTACAGATTCTCTCAACACTTGGAATGTTCAATCCTGTAAAACAACATCGATTTGATAGAGTTATGAGAAGACACCTTCTTCTCTTCGACTTTCTTATTCAAGCGACGAAGAATAATAGTGCCTGGCTTATAAACTGATCCCTTTACGTGGGGCTAAGCCCACCCAAATAATCTAAATTATAAAATAAATAAAGATGTCGATATGCGCTTGTTGCATGTCGACTCTCTTCTTGATTAAGCTTTAACACCAGTATTGTGGAGCAGTTTAGATGATCTCATCGATAAGGTAGATTCGATCTTCTCCGCGCATATTGATAATGACTTCATCACCAACAGCAGTATTAAGAATCGCTGAACCAAGTGTTGAGAATACAGAAATGACAACAACAACTTTGTCTCCAACTTTCATAATATTCCCCATTCCAGAAGGTGCAAGAAAGTATGTATTAAGTTTGCCATTGTAACGAATATTTACAACAGAACCAATTTGAACAGTTCCTGATTTATCATCAAGAGAGATTTCTTCGTATAGCTCTTTTTCTGAAAGTAGTTCTTCCCTACTATGCTCATCAGCAGACATATTCGCCTCAGTCTCGAGCCCAGCAACAATCTTTTCAATAATTTGTGTTTTATCCATTTTCCCATCCATGTGATATTTAACGGTTCATTTCTTATAATATCATAGACTTATATTTGTCTGTAGCGGTCTAAATTTTCTACTTCACTACTAGGAATGCCACTGAGAAAGTGATATGTATGTCCCTGAAAATTATGGAAAAACGACCAATTTACGACTATTCACCAACAGAGAGAAACAAGGCACTTTTATCCTTAGGGCTTCCCGATTTTATTGAGAAAGAACTCGATAAGTGGTTCTTTAGAAAGAAAGATCTCGACCAGTCAAAATGGACGAAGATTTCTAAAGAACACAAATTACTTCTCAACAATAACTTTGATTTCAACTTACCTAAGGTTGTGTGGCAAGGGCTTTCAAGTGATGGGACAAGAAAGTTCTTAATTGGACTAGAAGATGGAAATAGTGTTGAAGCCGTGGCGATTCCTGCAAAAGATAGACTAACCCTCTGTATCTCGTCACAAGTCGGTTGTGCTATTGGTTGTACATTCTGTCATACGGGAACCCAGGGCCTGACGAGAAATTTAAAAGTTTACGAAATCGTTGGCCAATTTCTAGCTGTCTCACAATGGCTAATTCAAAATGTCTCAAAAGAGAGCCGCCTGACTAATATCGTCTTTATGGGACAAGGTGAACCCCTCCATAACTTTAAAAATGTCAAACAAGCAGTTGAACTATTTGTTAGCCAAACCGGAATTGCTCTAAGTAAAACTAAAATTACTCTCTCAACTTCTGGGCTAGTACCACAGATTGAAAAATGGGAAGAGTTTCCAGATATAAATGTGGCCATTTCTCTCCATGCAGTAAGAGATGATTTAAGATCCCAACTCATGCCTATTAACAAGAGGCATGATCTAAAAAGACTCTTTGATGCTCTTAAGAATATCCCTCTGAGAACATCTCGTAGAATTACTTATGAGTATCTGCTCATTGCTAATCTCAATGATCAAGAGCAAGATATTGAAGGTCTTTGTGAGCTTCTTCCAAGGAAACAATCTAAGATTAATCTGATTCCGTTTAACGAGTATCCAGGTAGTGACTACAAGAGACCATCAAATGAACAAGTCCTATGGTTTCAAAATGAACTACATAAACGTGGCTATACTTGTACGATAAGAGTTACCAAAGGTGACGATATTCTAGCGGCCTGTGGACAGTTGAAAACAGAATTTGAAAAAGTAAATATTTGGGATGGGCAAAGAGTATCGCCAAAGGTTATTGAGACAAATCACTATGAATAATCCAATTATTCTCATGGCAACAGGGGCGATCCTCATAGCCTTTAGTCCAATTCTTACAAAAGCAGTTGAGCTTCAGGCGACACCAATTGGATTTTATCGCTTTTTCTTCGCGACTTTAACGACAACACTCTACTTAATCCATAAAAAGAATGAAGTTCTTTATACCATTGATAAGAAAGAACTCCGAGCAGCACTTCCCTATATGGCCTTGGCCGGTCTTTTCTTTTCCATTGATCTTTTTTTCTGGAATCGATCGATACTTTCAGTTGGATCAGGTGTGGCAACACTTCTTGCGAATACTCAAGTTTTCTATCTTGCCTTTATAGGAGCACTTCTCTTTAAAGAAAGACTCAATCTTCTATTCTATCCCGCTTTAGTACTTTCGATCTTTGGAGTGAGTTTAACGAGTTCTCCGTATATTGATATATCAAATCTCTCTGACAAGGGAATGGGAATAATCTATGGTCTCTTAACAGGTATGAGCTATTCTCTAGTTACTCTTTGCTTAAGAAAAGCGAATGACTACTTTAAAGGTAAGCAAATTATTATCATCTATACGATGACTTTCTTTGCGATGGTTTTTTCTCTTCTTTTTTCTTTAATAGAGGGAAGTTTAGAAATCATTAAATCATCAGATCTCATCTATATGATTATTTATGGTAGCCTCATCCATATTTTTGGATGGCTCTTTATATCTCGCTCAATAAAAGTAATCCCTATTGCTCTAGCGAGCCTTTTACTCTTATTACAGCCAATCTGTGCCACCGTCTTAGGGTACCTCATTTACACAGAGGAGCTGGAGTTGATCCAGGTACTTGGAATGCTCATCAGTCTATTGGGAATTTACCTTGCCATGAGAGCGAGAAATTCCTAGCTCTCAAGACAATGATCTTTATCCTGTAGTGGATGTTTTGATTTATGATAACCCTTCTTATCTTTTTTAGACTCCAAGAACTTGATCTTCAAAAAGCTCTCTACTCTATCGTGCGTTCTCTCTTCAAAAGATGATCCAAATTCACGAGAGGACTCACTGGCCGAAACCCCTACTGATAAGATTGAAAATAAAAGAACTGCGAAAAATGATTTTTTCATATAACCTCCGATGTCTTGAGTATAGATCGAAGGAATATTTTCTTTGTAAGGACTGTGTCAAATCTCTGTCATTTCGATTTTTACATGACTAAGTAGATAGGCCAATTTTAAGAATTTTGGAAATCATTTCCTCATAGCTAAGCCCCATGGCCTTTGCAGACATTGCGAATTCATCACATTTAGCAATATTTGGATTTGGGTTGGCCTCTAGAATATACGGAATTCCCTCGTTAGAGAGTCGGATATCAACTCTCGCATATCCTGAAAGCTCTAGTGTTTTATATGTTTTCTTAACTGTTTTAATGATGATCTTTGCAAGCTCAGGATTGAGCTGTGCCCTTTGTGAGCTCACCCCTTTTCTTTCTCGGTAACTCTTATCCCATTTTGCTTTCTCAGAATAAAATTCCTTATTAGGATCATCTGAATTCTCAAATTTTAATTCCCACACTGGAAGAACTTGAAGCCTCTTATTTCCCATCACACCAACATAGAACTCACGTCCTTCTATAAACTCCTCTACAATGACATCTGTCTTATATTTTTGAGTTAGATAATCGATTCTCTCATAGAGTTTTTCTTCACTAGAAACAACAGATGCGCCGGAGAGCCCTAGAGAAGCTTCTTGATAAAGGCATTTCACAATGAGAGGAAACTTTATCTTCTTGGCCAGTTTCTTTGGACGAGATTTTCCAAAAACTTGAAATTTAGGGGTAGGTATTCTGTGATAAGAGAGAAGCTTCTTTGCGATGGCCTTGTCCCTAGCAATCATTAGTCCTCTCGGATTACAGCCCGTATAATTCACGCGTAACATCTCTAAGAAGCTCACAACATTTTGGTCAAAGAGAACTTCACCATCAAACTCTTCAAGTAAATTAAATGTTACATGGGGTTTAAACTCTTCTAAAGTATGCCTAATATGGGCCAAATCTGAATAGACACCAAGAACTTGAACTTCATGCCCAAGGCCCTTTAAAGCTTCTATCACATTATACTCTGTGATCCAGGGAGCAAATTCTAGTTCATCACCTTGAAACTCATTGGCATTGTCAGGTGGAACAAGATCTTCATGCATTAAAACCAGAACGCGATATTTCACATAATAATCCTATGTTTTCCTTCCTTGAAAAACTTCTTTGCGTGAGTTCTAACAAGACCTTCAAGTCTATGATTTGAACTCTTCTTGATGTAAAGACCCTTCTTCTTGGCAAGTCCTTCAAGATCTTTGAGAGCAGAGGCAACCTGATGATTTTTTCTCTTCAATTCAACAGATAACATTCTCTGTAAGTCTCTTCTATTACGTTTTAACTCTCCATAGAGATAAGCCCCTTCATTCATCTGACGAGGGCTCTTGAGGAGATAACGATGTAAGTGATTCTCATTACTCTCTAAGAGAAGTCTTTTTCTCTTTCTATTATAGTAGGTTCTTAGTGATATATCCAATTCTTCAATTGAATCCACTTTTTGATAACAAAGAACATTAGGTCTAGTGCCTTTTAACTTCTTCATGATTCGATCAACATACTTGATCTTTTCTATAGCAGGCCAATCTCTATAGAGAATTCTCCACCTTGATTTAGAGTCCAGCCATGTCGCAAAGGTTTCGGCCCAATCTTCTTCAGGATGAGCTTGAGCATAACCATCCTCGAGATGTCTAACAAATTTCTTAGAATAAAGTTTGGGCTCATAACTTGATGGGTACTCGATATTGTGATCACCAAAAATTTCAACTCTTCTTTGGCAGTCTTTTAAAAAGAAGGCATTGTCCATTGCATGACCACATTCATGTCTAAGAAGCTTCAAGAACCACTGAGAGTCTTCACCTTCGACATGGCCAATCATCTTTCTTTCAATTTCAATGAGTCTAGGATGTAGTAGAAAAAATGGAAGAGCAAAACCAGTGACTCCATCAGGACAGAACCAATCATCACTGATCCAAATACTGGGTTTAAAGCATAGACCTTTCAACTTCAACTCATTGAAGAAACTCTGGCAAAGCGGACCGTATGCAGACTTCTCTATCGAAAGAGGAAGGTCGCATAAGCGCATTTTTAAAATTTCGCTATCTGAGCAATTGTTAAGATTCATCTATTTTAAGCACCCTTTAGTATTGAGACAGTTTAGGATATTTTTAGCGCCAACTTGCTCTACTTTATCAGCTAGTATGCGATAGAGAGGTACAAAATGAGAAGACTGTAGTTTTAATAGTCCACGAAATCTTGCATCCCCTAAGAAACTCTTATAGTCACTGTCTGAAAATGACAACATTGTATTTCCTGTCGAATTCGCAAGCCCATAGAGCATGCCACTTTCACGAAGAAATATCGGCGAACCAGAGTCTCCAGGAGAAGAGTCACACCCCATCGTCTGACCTAGCTCATCATCGAAGAAGATTTGGCAAAGCTCACTCTTCTCTTCCTTAAAGTCTTGTTTTTCATTATGATAGTAGCCTCTACCTGCGCTTAATAGTGCTGTTTGAGATTCCATTCTTTGTGCTTCAAACTTAATTGGTGTTAAATCGATATCTTCGCTCAAAAGAACAAAGGCATAATCGAGCTTGGATTGTGGATTTATGATCTGAGAGCAAGTAAAGCTCTTTCCTCTCACATCTTCAACAATAAGGCCCTCACACTTTTCTTCTTCAATCACATGACGATTTGTTGCAATAAGCGCTCTTCCACTGTAGTTGCCAAGAAAAACTCCCGAGGCGCTTCCAACCCTAAAGAGATAGTTCTCGAGCCCCTTATCAACTATAAGCTCTAAGTCCTCTCGATCCCATGAACTCCCAATGGCAAAAGAGTGAGAACGGTATTGCTTATATTGAAATAGAAAGGACTTTAAAAAGTAGTCCCCAAAGTCAGTAAATTCGTAACTGGCCTTAACAGCTTTAGCATAAGCGGAGAGATCACAGAAATTAAGCGAACTAGTCATGCCATAGAGTGCATCCTCTTTGTCCATATCATTCTGTGCAGACTGCAAAGTCTCGATATCATTGTCAATTCCGCAACTTAGAGCAGGAACTCCCCAAAGGAGATTGAATATAAATAATAATTTCAACATCTTCACGCGCTGCATTATACATATTTTTTCACTCTGATTCCATAATGGCCGTAATTATTACTGATATAAATTCATGATCTAAATCATTGTGATTACAATGATTTCCATAGATATTCCTCTTATGAAAAACTTAATTGAGAAATACGATCGTCCAGGGCCACGATATACCAGTTTTCCGGCCCTCCCATTTTGGAAAAATGACCTTAGTACTGAGAAGTGGCTAGAGCATATTGAGCTCTCTCTAGAGCAACAGGGGCATGCGGATCTCTATATCCATATTCCTTTTTGCCAGAAGCTTTGTTGGTATTGTGGTTGTAATCGAATTATCACAAAGAACACAGAACGATCTCAAGAGTATATCCAATCATTAATCAATGAGTGGAAGTTCTATACTCAGAATATTGATAATATTAAACTCAAATCAATTCATTTCGGTGGCGGGACACCAACCTTTCTCCCGGCAGAACAATTAAGAGAATTACTTAGTATTTTCAAACCTCATCTCCATGATGATTTCATCGGTTCAATTGAGATTGACCCAAGAACCGTCAATAAAGAACAGATTGAGGTTTTGAGAGAGTTTGGTTTCCATAGGGCCTCTCTAGGAATTCAAGACTTTGATAGTGATGTACAAACTTCAATTAATCGCATTCAAAGTTACGAGCTTGTTGAGGGCGTTGTTAAGATGCTAAGAGAAAGCGGGTTTGATTCAATCAACTTCGATCTTATTTATGGACTCCCAAAACAGAGCTTACAATCAGTTCAAAGAACGATTGAGTTAGTTTCGAGGTTATCGCCAGACCTATTGGCATTTTATAGCTACGCTCACCTCCCAGATAGAATTCCGAATCAAAAACTTATTGATGAAAGCTTTCTTCCAACTGGTAATCTAAAAAGAGAGCTCTACGAAACTGGAAAGAAGACACTCTTTGAATGTGGCTATTATGAAGTTGGAATGGATCACTTTGCCAAGAAAACAAATTATCTCTATCAAGCCTTTGATAAGAAGAAACTTCATCGCTCATTTATGGGCTACACAGATGCGAAGTCATCAACGCTTATTGGCCTAGGTGCGACAAGCATTTCTAATACAGATTATAGCTTCAGACAAAATAGTAAGGATGTAAAAGACTACACTGAGCAAATGAGTAAAGTTAGATTGCCAGAAAATCAGACCTCTCACGAACTCAATCCTGCAGATCAAATAATTAATGAGGTGATACAGAACCTCATGTGTAATCTTCAGGCCGATATAAGTAAGGTTGAATCTCTAGAAATTTGGAAAGACATTCAACTTGGTCTTGATGAATTTTCAAAGGATGGTCTAACAAACTTAGAGAATAATGTACTTCACATTACCGAGATGGGAAGAGTCTTTCTGAGAAATATATGTATGATTTTTGATCCTTATCTTGGAGCAAAAGGAGCAATGAGATTTAGCCAAACAGTCTAATTGCGAACAACGTGAATCTGATTATGCCTGTTGATTCTTATTGTGAACTTGGCAGGCTTAATTTTATTCCTAAGATTAGTCATATGAGTATTTATGGCCCTAGAAACAACTGTTGTCTCTCCCCAAACATACTTAATAAGTTCTTCCTTAGGAATGCGCTTTTCTTGATTTAAAAGAATATAGTAGAGAATCTTAAATTCAATAGAAGTCAAACTCACTTCATCACCTTCGATTGAAGCCTGGAATTTCTCAAGATTAAGTTCGAGGTTCTCACAAGAAAGATTCTTCTTTTCATCAACAGCATTTTCTTCGGCCTTATTCAGCCTATTCATAATTCTCGCTTTTATTTGTGACGCTGACATTGAACGAATAAGAAAGTCTTCTGGACCAAGTCTTAGGGCCTCTGAAACTGTTTCATCAGAGTCATCCATAGAATAGAACATCACAGGAATTTCAGTTGTCTCGACATCATCAGAAAGCTCTCTAAAGAGCTGAATTCCATTTTTAAACGGCATATGAACGTCAAGAATAACCATATCAGGCTTAAGCTCTTTAACAGTACTTAAAGCGTTTAAAGGATTTGATAAAGTACTAATATCGAAGTCATCTTCAAAGATATCTACGAACATTTCGAGATTAAGTAAATTATCATCAATGTATACGAGCGAAAACTTTTTCATGAATTATTAGTAGTTTACACAAGCTTTTCGTAAAATAGGAGTCAAGAAATCTTTATTTTGCACAATATAAACTATTTAAAAACAAGGTAATCTATTGTTTTTAAAGGACTTTTAGGTAAAAAAGTCACCTATTTTTTGATATTTTTAAACCTATTTATAAAGAAAGACCTCTCTTCTTTAGAGAAGAGAAGTGCCAAACAAATGATGAAGTTCACACTAAAACAAAGAGCTGACTTAATAAAGAAAAGGGTCCAAGTACTGGTATTGAAGTATTCAATATAATAATAACCCCCAACAGAGGCAGCACATATATAAACTAACGAAGGAATGAAACTCAATAACAACTCATTCTTTTTGAAGTTAAAAACATCTTCTAAGTGTTTCATCATCCACCATATAAAAATAACGAAATATGAGAATAAAGTTCCTAAGATAGGCCCTACATGGCCATACTCAATCGTAAAGAAAATAGAAGAAACAATATTTACGATGGTGCTTACGACTTGTAGTTTTATCAGTCGGTGAACTTTGTGTGTGACTGTAAAACACCATCCCCAAAAAGTTAAAACAGATTGAATGAAGAGATTTATAACTGCTACGATAATGAAGACATCACCGACATAGAGGTGCTCTCCAACCCAAAGAGACACGAAAGAGCGTGACATAAGAATTAATGGGATGGCAACAATTGCAGAGGTCACGGCAATAAACTTAGTGATTCTAAAAAAGAGATCTCTAAATTTTTCAGTTTCATTAGAGTTATACAACTCCCCCATAGCGGCCCAAGTCGAGCCCGATATCCCCATAAGAAAATTCCCCGCAATGCTTATGACTCTCTGTGAAATAAAGAATGCAGTAACTGAAAGTGGAGACATAAATTTTGAAATAATAATGGTATCTGAATAAATACTTAAACGACCAGTTAAGCTAGTCAAAAGTACTGGCCATTGAATGTGCCAAATATCTCTCTTTTTCTGGTCTATTAATGCGTTCGAAATATCGTCTTCAGTCCTTGGCGTAATTTTGTGAAACTTATATAAATAGTAGAAGTATGGAAGGAGTTGTCCAATGGCAAAACCAATTGTCATTCCAATTAAACCGTAGCCTAAGTAACCTAGAAAAATCGCTATCACTGAATAACAGAGATTTTGAAAGGTTAATCCAAAGCCAATCAAATACCCCATCTGATTGGCCTCTAAGTAGGCCTGATTAACTTTTAAAGTTAGAAAGAAAATCCCCATTCCCATAATGAGATAGGAAGTAAGCAATTCTTGAAAAGGTATCGTTTCCGTTGGGATGAAATAATTAAGAAAAGGAATAAAGCCTAAGAAAACAAGGACAGACAGAAAAGTTAACTTGTAGTAAATTTTCTTTGAAGCATATATCGTTGCCCACTTGTCCTTAAGATCATTCTTGGCGATGGCCTTATTTAAGACCAGCATCATCGAGCCAAATATTCCAACATCAATAATCCCGAAGTAAGAATAGACATCAAAGAGAACTCGATAAGTTCCAAATCTTTCTTCACCAACAAACTTTAACAAGAGAGGAGCCGCAATAAAGCTCACGAGAATTCCCGTGATCATGCGGAAGTTCTGCACAATAAAACTTAACAAACTCTTCTTAGTTCTCAATATAATTCCCTAAGCTAATATATAGTCTTAAGTATTATATCGAATTTTTGCGCTCTCTCCTATGCGGCAGACACCTTCTCTTTCGTTATTGCTCCCTTATCTAGTGCACTCTTCCAGTAGTCCATGGTTTCCTGCCCAATGAGATGCTTGTAATTAGGAAAGACACTCTTCTCTAAATAACTCACAAGCTCCTTAGCCTCTTGATCAAAACCAAAAATAGAAAGTGAGTGAATAACTCGGGCTATGCGAATATAGTTATGATTATAGGCCGTCAGCCAATCTTTTGTGAGAAAGCTCTGGAATCCTCTTGGTCGAATAAACTGGCACGATTTGTGAGGGACCTCAAAGCCCCAAAAATTCTCCATCATATTAAGAGAGTGAAGAAGATTCTCTCTGACTTTGGGATCAGACAACATTTCGCTTAAGTCATCTTCACTGACAATTGGCGCTGTTTCACTATGATTACTCTTCATCTCAAGAGGGAAAAGCCACTGAATAAAATGATGGGTATTTTCAATTTCCCAATCATTAAAGCCCCAAATATCTTTCAAATATAATCCTTCGGGATTCTTTAATTGGTTAGTATAAAATGAACGAAGTGTTCCCATATAACCTCCAAATCAGATTCCACTTAATTATACTCCTAGGAGTTTATTTCCCATTTATGAACAAGATCAATGTAGTAAGTTACTGAATTTGAAGTAAAAAATCTGAGATAACTACTTGAAAAATTTAGAGTATCAGTAATGATATTCGTCAAATATTATTGGCAACAAAGCTTATAGACAATAATCAAGAAATCTTAACTGTTAAAACTTTTAGAATTAGCTACAATTATACTTAATTAGGCAGCAATTTTCGAAATTGTTTGTCTCATCCCTATGCAAACCATGCACGAAAGCCCTCTGTAAAGAGGGCTTTCATTTTTCTAGAGTCTTCCTCCACAATGTGGCATTGAAGAATCATAAGGATTGTGGACTTTTTCCATCTTAGAGACATTTTGAATCCACTTCTTTCTTACCATTGGACAATAATAGGCCTGGTACT
>NZ_AUNJ01000122.1 GCF_000447775.1 Bacteriovorax sp. DB6_IX | reverse complement strand
AAGTAGCCATTAATTCTCTTAATTTCTGTTTTAACTTTACTAGTATGCATTTTACCCCTGTGACTAAATTCCATTTTACTATATCATGATATTAATAAATAAAATAAGGTTACGCATGAAAGTGAGAAAAATTCTATTCATTGAAGACGACCAACTAGACTTCGAAATGTACGACTTCGTCTGTAAGAGGAAGTTCCCTTCATTAGAAATTATTCAAATGGTTGATATTGATCCAAAAACTCTCAAAAAGCTTAACCCAAATGATACTATTATTGTTCTCGATATTAATCTAAATGGAAAGAACGGAATTGATGTTTTTCTCGAACATCTAAAAAAATATGAGTTCTTTGTCTTTGTCTTTACCAGTAGTGATAATCCCGACGATATATCTAAGTGTTACGATGCTGGAATTAAATACTACTTTCAAAAGAAGAGTGGCCAAGACCAGATCTCTCTAGGACTCCAAAATTTCATCTATATCGCAGAAAATAATATGCTCAAGCCTAAATCTTCGGACAAGGAAAATTATGAGAACTTGATTTACGATATTAATGAACAAGATTCTCAAATTAAAGATCTCAACAAGGAGATTTCGACTTTAAAAGAAATCTACTCCTTTCCACTTAGTGAGACTTCTCCCACTTTCATTAACCAAGGCTCATTGGCCCACAAGATTTCAGAAGCTTTTGTACCAGGCGTTTATGTTTTTAATCTCAGTAAGAGAACCAATACATTCATGAATACGACTTACCAAGAAATAACGGGCTATGACCTGGATGAGATCAACTCTTTAGATGGTGACCAGTTTCTCGACCTTTTTCATCCTGATGACAAAGAGTTAGTAACTCAGCATATGAATAAATTGATTGCAAGCTCTACTGATCAAATTTATCCAATCGAATATCGTTTTAGACATAAGAATGGTCACTGGATTAAGCTGTTATCACTTGATAAGGTTTTCTCAAGAGATAGCGAAGGTCATGTTGAAAGCTTCATTGGCTGCTTCTTCGAGTCATAAACGATTCAAACTGATATACAGAAATGGGGTTATTTAAATAGGATTCTTATTTAAAAACAGCGCTTTAGCTGCTGAGTATTTTGGCAGTTTTGAAAATTCCGATAATTCAGAAATGATTTCATGGAGATGAGTGAGTCTCATCCCCACGATAGAGGAGCAGTTTTTTTCAGTGCAGCAGGAAGATCTTAAAATAAATCCCATCAGTTCTAGAGATACACTCAATAGTGCCTCCAAGATTCTGTACAGCTTTCTGCACAATATTCATCCCCAGACCCAACCCAGAAGAATCCTTTCCTTTTAAGAAAGCACTAAAAATAACCTGCGCCATTTCAGGTGAAACTCCTGGGCCATTATCAAAATACTCTATACAGTAACCTTCCTGAGTTTCAGAAAGATGAATTTTTAACTTCACACTCTCCTTATCACAGAAGTGAATAGAGTTATTAATTAAGTTAGTGAAAATATGATCGAGAAGATTTGCATCAGTTTCAATTTCATGTACTTCACTTACATACTCTATTTCAACATTTCTTCTCTTAAATTCATTTTCTAATTCTTCAACATAGTCTTTAAAGCTAATGAGGGAAATCTGTGGCGTGATTTCTCTAATCGACACAACCTTTAACATTCCTGTAATCATATTCTGCATTTTATTTGCATTATCTTTGATGATTTTTGAGTACTGGGAAATCTTCTTATCGTCATAATTGCCATCTTCAATCATTGAAATTAAGAGTTCTACAAAATTAGAGACGTGTCTTACAGGAGCACGAAGATCGTGGGAAACAAGAAAAGCAAATTCCTCGAGTTGCTTATTTGATACTTCTAATTTTCTTAAGGTCTTATTTAAATCAGTGACATCGTGAGCAAGGACTGTAACCCCTAAGACCTCCATCCCATCTGCTGAGAAGTGAGGGCGATAGAAAACTTCAGTTAGAGCTCGCCCCGTTTTAGGAAACTCTACATAAATTTGGAAGCGAACTTCTTTACCACTGAGGGCCTTATTCATATTATTTCGAACTTCTTCCAAAATTGTTTTCGGAAGTAAGTCTGTATAATGTTTATCCAAGATATCTTCTCTTTGTACTCCCCAACGACGAACATACTCTTGATTAATAAACTTATAAATTCCATTTCTATCAAGATAAGAGAGAAGTGATGGCATTCCATATGTGGCGACATTTATAATTGCTGATTTCTCATTTAGTATTCTCTTAACTTCTTGATCAGCAGAAACATCTTTTATCCCAACGACAAGATCAGCTTCACTGCTTTCAAACAGCAGAGGGCTCAGTCCAATTTCGAGTAACTTTGTCTCGCCATTCTTTGTGATACCTGTCAGTATTCTACCGGCACCCATCATCTTATCCTTTGGGTCTTTAAAAAACTCATTACGATATTCCACGTGCTGAGCTTTTAAAGTTGAAGGAATAAGAACTTCAACTTCCTTGTTCTCAAGTTCACCGGCTTCATAATCAAAGACATTATTTACATATTCATTACTGTACTTAATTCTCCCATCAGAATCACTGAGCAATACTCCAACCGGTAACCTATCAAGGACATAGCGCATGCTCTTGAACACTCTTTCCTCAAGCTCCTGTAATGATGGTAAAGTTAAAATCTTACTTAAGTTTTTCAAAATTATGGCAGTAGAAATTAAGGAAACTATGGCCGTAAGTACCTTAATAATGCCGGTAATGAAGTACAGTGGAATCCATACATTAATAATTTCCATAATATGGGTTAGAGAACAAAAGAATACAAACACTGCAAATACAATAACTGTGCTTCTAAAAGGCAGATCCTTTCTTCTTATCAATATTATTAGCAAAACTGTAGGTATCGCTAGATAACATAGTGCAATTAGGACATCAGAGACCACATTCATTAGAAGATATCAGTTCTCCAACGATAACAGTGACCATGTGGCATAAAGTTGTTGATATTGAATAAATTCATAAAAGGCCTTAAGATAAACGACAATATAATGTATTGATACTAACAGGAATCTTTTGTTTTATGAAGATATTACTTATTGAAGATGATGAAATCGATGTTAGTTATATACAAGAGATTTTGTCAGAACACGACATTGAA
>NZ_AUNJ01000121.1 GCF_000447775.1 Bacteriovorax sp. DB6_IX | reverse complement strand
ACATTCTATTATCGCAACTCACAAGCATCGTGATGATGAGGACGTGCTACCTTCAAAGAATGAGGAAACTCTATTCCCAACACATTCAGAAATCCCAGATATCTTCTTTGACAAGGTATTGGTAGATTTCAAGCTTTCAAGATCAGAAGTTATTGTTCTGATGTATATTTATAGAAGAGTGTGGTGTCGTCCTAATCTCTATAAGAAACACGGTATTTCTCAGCTCTTGTCGCTGACTGAAATGGTGAATCAACTTGATATGAAAATTGAGGAGATTCATCAGGCCATTAGAAAGCTGGAAAACTTTGGGTTTGTGACAACGATACGTGTAGGACAGTACTTTGTAAGAAGGTTCTTTACAAAGGAATTGGACGAGTTCTTTGCCCAAGATTACGATGACTTCGAAGTTTAGTTGATGTGGCAAAAATTGTGGTCATAAAATTTACTTTTCTTTTTCAATTGTTTTGTAAGATACTGAAAACTCTAGAGGCTTCTAATAAGTGGTTAAAATATAGCTAGAAGCTTAAAGGGTATGTAATTTGAAGAAATCGAAAAGAATACTATTAATTGGTGATGATCGTGGCTACTGGCAGGCCTTAGAGCAACGATTTAAGCAAAATTACCAACATGTTGATCTAGACTTTATTCATTCTCCTATTTTCAATGAAGACCTTGTTAATACGAAGATTGTCGAAGTTATGGAGCAAGCTCCTGATTTTATCTATATCGATCTCACAAAATCTACAAAAGTTATGTTTCAACTTGCCCTCTATCTAAAGAGGATTGATAGCTTGGCCGTTATCCCACTCATAGGACTTGTTGATAACGAAAAGCATGCCGAGGAAACTCTTCTTTATGATTTTGACTTCGTCTTTATTAAAGGCGGAGAGTTACATGATGTTATCTATCACCCCTATGTTCTAAGATATCCGAAAGAGGCCTTGAAAAAAGACTTTGCTTTGGCCAAGTTTAAAGACCAGTCAAAGCTAACAGAAGTTTTTAGAGTTGGTTACTTTGGTGAAAATAGTCTCCACATTGAAGGTGACTGCCACTTTGAAGCTGGTGACCAAATTAAGCTCAGAACAAATATACCAGAAGATTATAATAAATCAGATGTCTTTCTTGTTCGCAAACGTGGAACTAAAGATCTCTACTACAATTATAAGTATAATTATGACTTGGAACTTAACTTTATCGACGAGTTAATTCTTTCAAACACGGCACTTGATGATGCCATGATGATTGATGATAAAGAAACTCGTGAAAAGGAGATGAAGAAAGCTCGCCTTGAAATGGATCAAAAGAAGAATGATCATGAAGATAAGTTAAAGCGCTTGAAGAAGAAGTATAAAGACTGGGTTCTTTATAATAAGGACGCGAAAGTGGCCAAGAAAACTAAAATTCTTCTGGTTGATAGGGAAATTGATTTCCTCTCTCATGAACAAAGAAAGCTTGATAGTTTTCCTTATACAGTAAGAATCCAGACAGGGTTTGACGAGGACTTCTCTAATATTGTTAAGTATCTTCCTAATCTTATTGTCTTTCAAATCAATGATCCTAGTATTGATGAAGGTATAGAGCTCTCAGAGAGTGAACATAATGAAATGGTTGCTAAGAATGAATCACAAATGACGGAGTTATTTGGAAGGCTTGTTCAAAAAGTAAATAGTATTGAAGACTATACACCATTCATTATTATCTTCAATTGTAAGAATTATTCTTCTAAAGCTTTTCAAGATACATTCAAATATGCGCTTATTCTGACTAATCCTGGTCCAATCAATTTTGATATCATTCTTCAAATGGCCCAGATCTTTGAAAAGAAACAAGATGAGAAGTTTGAACAGCATATCAATAATAGAATTCTAGAATTAAGAAAAGAAGATCCTGTTAAGCATGGTCGTCTTACTATGAATGACTTCATTGAATCCCGCTACTATGTGAGTAAATCGAGCCCACTAAGTCGCGCTTATTATGATCATAATATTGAGATGAAGGCCATTAGTGAATCAGAGGTTTATTTTCTATGTGACACTGAATTAGAGTTGAGAAATTACTACCTAGAGAAGCCTTTCAAGATGATGGTTCGCTTAATTGCTCAAGATGAAAAGAAATTCATTAAAGAGGGAAAATCTCTTCAATACAAGGGCTTAATTCACTCAATAGGTGAAGTTGAGAAGAAAGAATTGAGACGTTACGTTAATGAGATTTACACATCTCATAAATCAGAAGAGAGGGCCAAGGAAGAGGCCGCATTCAAAGAACTCAATGAAAAGGTCAAGAGTGAGGCCGAAACAGCTCAGCAAGAGGACGAAAAGGTAGAAACTGATCAAAAACAGGGGGATGATGCTTAGTGTCTAGCTCTTTTCTACTTTTCAAAAAGTGGGGCTTTGTAGTAATTTCGACACATGGCCACAATAGAAAAAATTAACTCACTACACGAAGATCTACAGAACCATCCCGTTTATCAAGCGATAAAGACTAGAGAGCATGTTAAAGAATTTATGAAATGGCATGTCTTTGCCGTTTGGGATTTTATGTCACTCTTAAAGGGTCTACAAAGAGAAGTGACTTGTGTTGAGCTGCCTTGGAAACCTTCTCCTTATCCCAAAGATCTTGTACGCTTTGTAAACGAGATTGTCTTAGGTGAGGAAAGTGATATTGATGGTAAGGGTGGATATACAGATCATTTTACAATGTATCTCGAGGCCATGAAAGAAGTAGGGGCCGATATTTATCCTATTCAAAACTTCCTTGAGACAATGGATGATTCAAACCTACCAGCTCCTATTAAGAATTTTGTTTCATATAATATTGCACTCGCTCAAAGTGGTGACTGTCACAAGATCGCAGCTGCTTTCTTCCATGGTAGAGAAGCACTTATTCCAGATATTTTCGCACCATTAGTTAATGAAATTAAGAGTAAGCAAGTCGACTGTCCAAATATGCTCTTCTACTTAGAGCGCCACATTGAACTAGACGGTGATCATCATGGAGATCTTGCACAGAAGTGTTTTGATATTCTTTGTGATAACTCACAGCAAAGAATTAGTGAAGGACATGAGGCCGCAATCTACTCTCTCAAATTAAGAGATGAGATGTGGACTTATATACTCGGTCAATTAGAAGGCTAAATTCTCTTCTTTTCTTACATTTACTTTTATGAAATCTCATCTGCCTTTAGAATGAAATAGTATTAAATCATTAAGATTATAGTTCTATTTTCACGGAGGAAAATGATGAGAAAGATTCTTGGGCTCGTTCTATGCCTTTTGACATTAAATGTCGCGGCCAATGACCAATTCTTTGAAAGATATGAATTTGTAAGAGAAGACGGAAAACTTATTGCGGTTAGAGATAAGTCACTTTCACGTTCTTTCAAAATTTCAAACTATGTTAAATATATTAAAGAGCAAATCCTCACGGAGCAGGCCCTTATTCAACAAGAAGGGGTGAATTACGATGAGCAAATGAGAGATCTTCTCTATGATGATGCCAATTCAATCCGAAGAAGAAACCGTGCAGATAGAAATAAAGAAAATATTGTTCTTTCTATGAAAGAGCTAGGAAATATTGATTTTATTGAAGTATTCGAGCATCCAGCATTCAATGATGTCCTTGCTAAGTTTGAGTCGAAACTTAAAGAAGCTTTCTTCTATATCGATCCTCAATTAATTGCAAAACCAGATAATGCTTCATTCTTTTACAAAAGAGCGGTAACTCATCAGGTTGTTTCTTGGGCACTTAATTATGCAAGAAAGAAACTTAGTACAATTCCTCTTTTAAATACGGCTTCATATGCTATTGTTCAGATCGAGCATATGATGACAAAGAGAAGACTATATCACCAAAATAATCTTCTGACTTACTTAGAGCTAAATACTGCTGATGAACTTGGACTGACTAAGGAAGAAGCTGACTCAATTTTCTCATCAATTTATGAGTCAAGAATTCCGTGGTATGCATTTTGGGAATCAAGTAGAGCAAAACTTAACTGGGCCAGATATGGTTCAAGCCAATTCTATGCAGGGTTTAGAGTTGGTTCTAATAAGTTAAGAGGTTTTAAGCATCTGTATACTTCAATTGGCGAGAGATATAGTTATGCTTTCCAAGAAGTTGAATTTAATGGTGAGAGAGTTATTGTTAACCTCTTCGATAAGAATAATATGTTCGACTCTAAACCGGCCATTGCATATAACTTTGATAGACCTAAGAAGATTAGAAGATTAAGATCAGTTCTAACTCTAGCAAGACTTGGACTAAGCTTTGTCTCTCTTCCTGCTTTTATTAAAGATACTGCTAATGATTATATTAAATCATACTATGAGACTCAGCAGATTACTGAAGGGGCACTACTTACAAACTTCCTAATGAAAGGAAATACAGAAGCTGCAAGAAATTTAAGACTTCAGTATATTAATGCTTTTGATTTAGAATAAGTGAATAAGAAAAGAATAAAAATGAGGCCATGCATAGCATGGCCTTTTTTATTTAAGCGACAGATGTTTTAGAACTTTTTAAAGTAATAAGTAGAATGACCGTTTGGATTGTAAAGAATGTCCCTAAGAAAATAGCTCCACCTTCAGAAAATCCATAAGAGTGTAATCCACTGGCCAGGATGTAGTTAACACCAAACCATGCCATCATAACACTCATAAAGGCCGCTGCAATTAAATGTGCAAATCGATGACCTGGTATCCAGTTCGTATATTTTCCATGTAAGATGGCCATATAGATACAAAGAACAATAAGTGACCAAGTCTCTTTTGGGTCCCAACCCCAGAATCTTCCCCATGAATAGTCGGCCCAAACACCGCCGAGAATAATCCCTGCAGCTAGAAGGACGATCCCATACTTTAAACTCGTATAAATGAGATCATTATAATAGGCCTCATCATTCTTAGAGAGTTTTGAAAAGAACTTCTTAATAATAATTGTATTTGCCATGATCCAACTAAGAGCAAGAGCTCCATAAGAAAGGATAATTGTCGTTACGTGAGTACTTAACCAGAAATTATCTCTTAGAACAGGAACCAGTGGGCTGATTGACTCACTGACCATTGATCCTGCAAAGTTTAACATCATTAAACAACAAACATTATACCCAAGCCCCATATAAATAAAGGCCTTCTCTTTTTTGAAGTGTCCAATGGCCATGGCCAGGAATAATCCACCGTAACCAGAGAACATGACTGTTTCATACATATTAGTAACAGGGGCCCTCCCTGAGATATAAACTCTCATCACAAGATAGATCGTTTGAATGATAAGGGTAATAGCTGAGAAGCTTAGTGCAATTGTAAACTTCTTAAAGAGTACTAGTGCAGCAAGTGCCAGAAGAGTTGTTAGCATTGCCACTCTCATTAATTGCATCTTGTCGTATTGGTACTCAAGCATGAAGTCATCACCATTAGTCTTGATATATTCATCTCTCACATTTTTAAATAGTGTTTCAAATGGCTTTGAAGAAGAGGCCTTCATTGCCATCACTTTTTCTTCTGTGAGAAAAGATGCGAGTGGAACCCAAGTTGTCTCTGAACCATTAATTAGAGGTAGGGTCCAGTTATTACCTGCTGTTATATCTTGATAGAGATTTACTTTTGCCAGAAGTCTATTGAGGTCTTTCTTTGCCCCATTATCTTCTTTAATTCTCATCCAAGCACTTCGAATTGTTCTCTGCTCTTGCATAAGCTCTTCATAGCTCATCTCTTTCTTTCCATCAAAGAGCTTTCTTGTGTCTCTATGTTCTAGCTTACCTTTAAATTCCATCTTTGATGGCATTCCAAAGGCCTTGGCCGAAAGAAGACAGTAGGCCTCTACTGCTGAGAGATCACCAACTTTAGACTTCCCTGTGAGGTGCTTAATAGACTCCTTGGCGTGAACGCTTAAAGGCTTAATTCTTCCACCCTGACGAACTGGCATTTTTCCTAATTCATTTGTACAGAAATAAGTTTCAGTGGCCTGGACTGAAAACATAAATGTAAATACGGCAATAAACTGCATGAACTTTGACATTATTACTCCTTATGAGTCGAGACCCAGAATATCATTTTCCTTCTTACGTGATCTATTGTTTAAGGCGTAATGCCAAATTGATCCTAGAACGAGAAGAAGTGAGCCAAGGTACTTAATTGGCCTTCCTTGATCCACGTTTACTGAAAGAGTGGAGCTATATTGTCCCGTTTCAGGATCTTGAGAGTAAGAAGCTTGATAGAATGTGAATCCATCATATTTTAAAGGGTTATTCATATAAATATGGTGATTTGATGTTCCTGAATCTGTGAAAAGATCAACGAATGATTCATAACTGGCCGGTGAGTTGGTACCAGGATCTTTTTCCATCTTAAAACGTGACAGAGTGAATTCAAATGGCAGCATAAACGACTTCTTAGTCAGATAGATATTCACTTTCTTAGCATCGATAAGAAGACTCACTGGTCTTTCATTGGTAACCCAGTATTCATTATCTCTTATTTTTACTCTTGCTGCTTTAAAGTCACCTTTGATTAGTTGCCCATTCTTTTGAATTGGTAGCGTTGCCTTCGGTAGATATGTCGGTACTTTCTTATCATGGTGTTGAAGAAGAGTGAGTGTAAAGCCCATCCAAGGAAGTTCCATCTGCTTCTTGTTATCAAAAGCTTGTACAAGCCATTTCTTTTCATCTTTATCGTAGAAAGCCGCTCTTTCTCCAAAGAGGAAGAGGTGAGGTTTCTCTTCAAAAAGCTCCATCGAGAAGACTCTAATTGGAGAGTTCTGAATTGGTCTTAAATCCGGGTCCATGGCCCATGGTGAAAGATCTGGCAGGAATGAGTAAACAGTCTCACCATTTTTAATAGCAAAGAATCTCTTACCTGTTGAAGTTTTTTGGACTTTGATTCCAAGTTCTTCGGTTGTTGTACAGACAGATTCTACTGAATTCCAAAGGATAAGCTTGTCCTTATTTGGAAGAGTAAAGCATCTTGCCATCGCCTTTGGAAGGTAAGTGATATTAAGAAGTCCCATTGTCATCGAGGCCTTAAAGTCATAAGACTCTGGATGAAGAGAGAGAATAAAGTCTTCGGCCACATTATCGTTAGCAATATTATACTGTGAAGAGTGGGTATTTGGAGAATTGGTCTTAGCAAGTTCGTTTTCCCAACTCAAGACTTTTTCAGCAAAAGGCAGATACTTGATAACTTCAATATCTCCATACTTAACATCCAGGTCTTTAGTCAGCGCTGCATAGGGAAGGTTTAATGATGCTCTCTTATTATCATCTGGCATAACAACTTCGATAACATCATCATTAAGAACAATTTGTCTTGTCGGTGTCATCGGTGGAAGGTGGATTGTTCCATCGATACCTGCAATATATGTCACAAATGATCCTACTCCAATGACGATAAGACCTGTATGGATGACATAGAATCCATAGAGTCTCTTCTTCATTGGAAGCCTAACAAATGTTGCAAATAAAATACTGAGAAACATGAAGAATTGGATCCCCATGAAAAAAGGTGTCTTGTAGATGATCCTATTCGCAAAGTCTGTTCCATAGTAACTTTCAACGAATGTACCAATTGTCATCATTAGTGAAAAAATAAGAATGATGAAAACAGCAAACTTTAGACCACCAATAGTTCTTTCTATTTTGTTATACAAATTATTCATATGACCTCTTTAATCGTAGTAGAGGATTACCATAGTGGAGTTGTTTCGGCTAGAAAAACACGAACTTATGACAGAGAGTTGACAATTCTATGGGCGAGGTAAACGCAGCTAAAGAGAATAGGCTGATGAATGATATAAATGATGAAGGCATGCCTTCCTGGTACAATAAAGAGTCTTGTGAAACGATTATTGGGCATAGCAATACGATGAACATTCATAGACTTAGCAAAGATTCCTATAAGGCCGACAGCGATCCAAGGAAAGAGTGGGATATAGTCCATTGAAGCATGGTCCATGATCCAAAAGGGGATATCATGACCTATTGCTTCTAAAGATAAAATAATGAGGGCCAGAATCAAAGAGACTTTAGGAAAGTGTCTTAGTGGTGTGATAAAGATTGTGACAAAGAAGATGCAGTGCAGTGTCCCAAAGTAAACCCAACTTTTTGGAAACATAAAATAAGTTGAGATTGTAATGATGATAGCACCAATTCCAATTTTTGCTAAACGCTTGAGATAGGGAATGCGCTTTATTCCATCTCTATGGGCCAGGGCCAGTGACACTCCTACCGAAAAGAGAAAGAGAGTGACGATCAATCGTGGAAGATAGAACCAAAAGGGCTCTCTTTGAAAATCGATAGAGACAAATCGGTAAACATTGAGATCGTAGAAGAAGTGAAAGAAGACCATGAGATGGACTGCCAAACCTCTAATAAAATCAATGAACTCGAATCTTTTACTTTTTGTATCTACCATTGGTAATATTTTAGCAAAAAGTTATGAATTAACATACTAGAATCATTCTCTTATTAGGAATCTCAATATGAAGAAACTTAAAGTTGTTTCACTCTTTCTCATTCTTGTCGTGGCCAGTGTCGCGGCCTATTTAACAACGGTATTGATCATTTCAAAACCTGTCATGGAAGGAGAAATTGTTATTCCACTGCTTGAAGATAAGGTAGAGATCTTACGAGATAAAGAGGGGATACCCCATATCTATGCTAAGAAGAGAAAGGATATGTACTTTGCGCTTGGTTTTGTTCAGGCCAGTGATCGTCTCTTTCAATACGATATGATTAGAAGGGCCGGAGCAGGAGAAACCGCTGAGGTTATTGGTCCTAAGACCGTTGAAGTAGATAAGCTCTTTCGTGTTCTTGGTGGTCGTAGAACTTTTGAGAAGAGATTGGCCACTCTTCCACAAAATATTATCGACGACTTCAAAAGTTATACTGACGGGCTAAATTACTATCTTGAAAACTATCCTCTACCTATTGAGTATAAGATTCTTAGAACTCGTCCGGCCAAATTTAGCATCATGGATGCTTACTTTGTCTATACGTACTTGGCCTATAGTTTTTCTCCTATGTTTAAAGAGGACCAGCTCCATACTCGCATTGTGAAAACTGTTGAGAATCGTGATCTTTCGATGCTAACTTCTATGGGGAATACTATCGAAAAGAAAGAAGTCTCGCTATTTGATGGGATTTCTTTAGATAGGCTTGTAGGGGTTGATAAAATTCTTTCAAATCTCTCTCCAATTGAGGGCTCAAATGCCTGGGTCATATCAGGTCAAAGATCTGAAAGTGGGGCACCTATTCTTTCATCAGATCCCCATATTACCTTTTCTCTTCCTAATATTTGGTATGAGGCCCATATTTCTAATGAAGAAGATGACTATGAAATGTATGGTCACTTCCTTCCGCTTATTCCTTATCCTGCGATGGGACATAATTACGACTTTGGTTGGGGACTCACAATGTCCTATGCCGATGATATGGATCTCTATCAAGAAAAGATTGAAGGAGAGACATATGAGTTTCATGGAAAGAAGAAAGAGCTAAAAGTTCATCGAGAAGTTATTAAAGTCAGAGGAAAGAAAGATATTATTATTGATATTCCTATAACTGTTCGTGGTCCAGTGGCCGATGCAATCTTAGAAAAGAAGGGACTCTCTATTAATTGGGCCTTTTATTTAGATAATAATCGACCTTTAATGACTTTTCATAAGATTAACTATGCAAAGTCGATGCAACAAGTGAAAGAGGCCATTTCTCTATCGCAGTCTCCGGGAATGAATATTCTCTACGCTGATAGTAAGGGAAATATTGCGCACTTTATTTTTGGTGCCTACCTAAAAAGAAGCCATCCTGAATTAAGTAATGTCATCAACTCTGGTGATCACGAAATTCTTGGCATATATGACTACGATTTAAAACCTCATAGAATTAATCCAGAATCAGGAATGTTGATTTCAACAAATGATAAGCCAGAGGATGTTCAAGTTGATTTAAGAGGACTTTGGTATCCTAAGAATAGATATGACACTGTTGAGGCAATTTTAAAGAATAAGAAAAAGTGGACTCCTGTTACAATGCAAAAGGTGCAAACATCTAATCTTGATATCTATGCTTTAAAGTATAAGAAAATTATTTTTGAAAGTGTAAAGAAGTCGAGCGGCCAACTGAGTCCTCTGGAAGTTAAGGCCATGAACTCTCTTGGTATGTGGAATGGTAAGAGTGATAGCAATAATATAGCTGCGACTATTTACAATCACTTTAATTATAAATTCCTTCCCGAAGTTCTTGATGAGCTCGATAAGAAAGATGCCCTTCAATATTGCCACTCAACTGCATCATGGTACTTCCATCAAAGAGTATTTAATGATCTTAAAAATAAGTGGTGGGATGATATTCGCACAGAGAAAGTTGAAAGTGCAGATGAGACAATTTTAAAGATTTTTAAGTTAACAGTGGCCGATCTTTCAAAGACTTTAGGACCCGATATCTCTAAATGGAATTGGGGACGAATTCACACTCTTGAATACCCTCATCCTTTTGGCATGAGCAAACTACTTGGAAAGTTCTTTAATTTGGGTCCATATCCTGTTGATGGGGCCATTAATGTGATTAATCATAACCGTCGTAAAGGATGTGAAAATGGGCATGTTGTAAAGTCTGGTCCTAGTACAAGACGAATTGTTGATTTTGCTAATCCTGCCAAGTCATTTGGGATTTTACCACTTGGAAATTCTGGGCATCAACTGAGTCCTTTCTTTGATAATCAAAGGGAGAGGTTTTTAAAAGGTGAGTATAGAGAGCAGCTACTGAATATTCTCGATATAAAAAGAAATCTTCACTCACGCTTAGAACTACTTAGTAATTAAGGTAGATGAGCAGTGGCGAGCCGCTGACTTCGACATTAATAATTCCCGAGCCAATATTGCTGAGTCCATGAGAGCTGAGGGGGGTGAGTTGCTCGTCCTTTAATGGGTATTTGAGCTGACCATCCATCGAAATTTTATTAGAAGAAAGAGCAAAGACACTAAATGATCCCTTGATAATAAGGGTATGATTGCCGGGACTAAGAACCTGGATTCTATCTTCTAATTGAACTGTAAAATTCCTTCTTTCTTGGCAAAATCTACTGAGCTCTAAAATATTACTAAGCTCATGATCTCTTCTCTCTCCAAGAAAACCTAGCAAGTAAATCTTTTCACAATCTGCTGAAATTAATTCAAGACTTCCTTGGAGATCACTAAATGCTTTATTTGTTGGGTAGGTGATATCTAGGTGATATTGCGTTGTATTTGAATCCCCGTCACCAACGGCAATCTTTAACTTATTTTGAATCAAGGGATTGTCATAATGCTTAAGACCTCCATCGACTAAAATAGAGTGAAGGCTTTTAAGTAATCCCTGATCAAATTCACATGGGCCAAGGATTTGGATAACGGGGTTTTTAAGAGTTTTAAATTGCTCAACGATGTTCATGGACCTATTATATAGCAATTATCAGAATAAACACTAGAACATTAGCATGGATATAAAATGACTCAAGTTGAGATTTCCCAAAGAGCGCAAGAGGTTCTTTCTAAATATACAAATAAGACCTTAGATAAGCATGATCTTCATCTGGTTAGCGATAAGTTTCTAGGTGCAGATCTTTACTTCCATCTTGATGAAGAGTGTAATTTTCAAGAATTTGCAGTCAAGCTTGATGAGAGTCATAGTGATGCAAAGAAGCATTCTTTACTTTGTGCAGCACTAGAATTGGTCTCAAAGGTGGGGATTGCTCATCTTTTTAAAGTCTCGTTTCGTGAAACAGAGAGTTATTTACGTGATGAGAACCACCTTCCTGCATGGGAAGATATTACGGCATCTCGTAAATGGTTTAACGAGGCCATTGAAGAGCTCATCTCTGGATTGGTCAATGCGTTACTGATGAAGCAAGGAGCGCTCCTGCTAGATTGGGACGAGTTAAACTTGATGGAGAAGATTGAGGCGGTTGAAAAATGCCTAGAAAAAATCAGGCCTGTCTATAAGAAAATTCTTACAACACAATTAGAACTTGTAACTCTTGAAGAGGATGAGATAATTATTTCTGGTGGAGAGGACTTTCTTTCACATAAGTATTTTGAGGTCCTGATGACAAGAATTGTTGAGTATCTCCAATTTTCTTTGTGCAGCACGAAGATAAAATTGGTTGCTCAATAGGTGATAAACAGTTAATATCATACAATACATGTACATTATGTGAGGTTTATAAAATATGAAGGGCATTATTTCATCAGTACTAATTCTATTATCAGTTTCTACATTTGCTCAAGATGCAGGTAAGGGACAATCTTTATATGCAAAATGTATTTCTTGTCACGGTAAGCAAGGTGAGGGAAATAAGGCGATGAAGGCACCAAGAATTGCTGGACAGTTTGATTGGTATATTTACTCTTCACTTGTAGACTTTAAAAAGGGTGCGAGAAAGAACCCAACAATGTTACCATTTATCAAAAATTTATCAGATCAAGATTTTAAGGATCTGGCCGCTTACGTCTCTGGACTAAAGTAGTCACATTCACATCATAGCTAGGAAGGATAATATGCAAGGGAATGCCGTAGACCTTTCTTTTGTAGAGGTCACAAAAGACACAGATATCAAGAACGTTTATGAATTTAATATTGATGCGTTCTCTGACAGCCCAGATTTTAAGTGGACGGTAGATGATATCCGCCGAGAAGTAAAAGATGGATGGAAGCTTTATTCTGTTAATCTAGGTGAAGAAATTATTGCAGCAGCTTTTTGTAAGCTTGAGTCGAAAGAACTTCACTGTAAGAACACATCAATTAAAATGCAACATCAAGGTAGTGGATTCTCTCACAGAATTATGGACTACTTTGAACGCAAGGCCGATGAACTGAAGGCCAAGAAAATCATTCACTATTGTGCTATAGATAACTTTAGACAGTATTCTCTTAATGAGAGTCATGGTTATGTGAAAACTGATCGCAAGCTTGGTTTAAAAGGGCACACGACTGAGTGGATTAAAGATATTTAAAGTTTCTTTGATCCCGAATATTGAATCTTCAAATGGTCCTGAATCCAGGACCTTTTTTTTGCCGCTTTCATCAAGTCATCACACTCTAGAGTTGGGTTCCCTAGAGGGTAGTCACCTTTTCCTGAGAAGTATTGAATACAGGTTCTGACATAGAAATCAAGATATTCAGGGAAGTGCTTTCCAATATAAGAGACAATTGTATCTCTCTTTTTTTGGTCTGGATGAGAAAAAATCTCTCCAGGTAAGAGGTCAAATTGAGTCAGTGCTCTTAGAAGATTTTGTCTTCTTGAGTAGTCTTGTGAGAGAAGACTGAGTCTATTCCATGCAAGATTGAAGATTTCTCCAACAATAGGGCCTTGAAGAATATAAAGTGTTAGAAAAATATCCTCATCCTCAGCATTTAGAAGATGGTGAGATTTTAGTAGACGAAAGATTATGTGTTTCTTTGAGTTTTCAACTTTCGGACTTTTAAGTTTGGCAATAAGGTCCTCTTTCATACTCTCAATACAGAGTTTGTTGGCATAACGATTTACTACCACAGATGAATTTTCAATTGTTTCCTTTCTCAAGGGAGCATCCGTGAGATCTAATAAGTCTTTGATGACGTACTTCTTATTACAGTAGAACTGTGACACATTTGATTTTGTGAAGTGAGGTAGGATCGTCTGAACAAGGTCTTCATCCCTTGAGCGAATGAGCTCGTAGAATTTGAAGTCGTACTCAGGGTTTCGCTTACTTGTTCTCCAGTATTCCTTAAATTGTGTTAAGCACTCTGTGTTCAAGCACTTTAGAAAGAAGGCATGGGCGTACTGAGTTCTTTTAAGTTGATAGAAGTCATCATTTTTTAAAGTTGGGATATTGTTTAATGACTCGATAAAATCGAAGGAGTTCTTCGTGACAACCTTAGTTTTTAAGAGTTGGTCCACATAATCGCTGGCCATTTCAACAGTCATTTTCTCCCACTGCTTATTGCGCAGGGAGGGTCTGATATCTAAGGCATGAAGGAGATACTCTTTATAAGATTTTTGAGCATGTAAGACTTCTAAGTCCTTGAGGGTGTAATTTCCGTTAGCTTTAGTTATTAAGCTAATAGAGAGAAGGATGAATAGAAGACCAAATCTCAATCTTTGCATACTTGTCTAGTTTTTAAAGTTCTCAATGGCCGCAATAAGATCTTTTCTCTTAAATGGCTTTGCCACAATACATACGGAGCCTTGGTACTTTTCGGTTTCAATTCCTGAGCTATCGTCACCAGTTGCCAGAATAAACTTAAGTTCTGGTCTATTCTTATAACAGTTTTCAATAAGTTCCTGTCCATTGAGTCCAGGCATAATATTATCTGTTATAACGACCTCAATTTCCTGGTGTGACAGGATATATTCCATGGCCTCTGTCGGATTTGTAAAGACTTCGACTTCATAGCCCTTGGAAATAAGTGATTGTCCAGAGAGTTCTGCAATCTTTTCATCGTCGTCGACTAGTACAATGTTTGCTGCCATGAGTTAAGTCCGTTTAATTTGTTTTCAAGTAAGTGTTTATATGAGAAATATTATACCGTTATTTTTCAAAAAAAACAAAAAATGAAGATCTTTCGAAGAGGTACTTTAATGCACATTCCAGCACTCAGTGAATTATCACTCAATCAAGATTGGAAATTCTACTGCTATGATTATTTAAAAGAAACTTTAACTGAAAATGACTCTTTAAAAGAGTCTGTAAAGAGTGAGTTAGAGTTTTGGACAAAGTTTAAAACTGCGTTTCGTACTCAGGTGATTTTAGAAGGTGTCAATTATCTTCTTAGTATCCATCCTGAACAGAAAACTTTAAGGCTAGCATCAGTTAGACTTTTTAACGAAGTCTTTATTCTCGATCAAATTGAGGCCAGTCATGAAAATAAAGATGCCCTTGATCTTGATGAAAATTATCAGGCCTATAAGAAGCATGTTGAATATATCCATGAAATAAAGCCTGAAGATTATCCGGGAATCAGTCAGATTGTAACAGTAAAAGAAGATCTTTGTGATCTCGAAGAGCTTGAAACAGAGACACTAAAAAAGAAGAGTGATGAAATTACTAAGAAGCTTCTTATTCATCTCAATTCTTATAGACCTGTTCTCTTTGAGAAGTTCTCTGATTTTGCTCTTTCTCTCACTGCTAATTATGCACTCCTAAGAGTTCACTTGTTAAAATTCTTGGCCATTCTACCATCTCTTGATCATGATACAGAAGGTGCAGAGGTAAAG
>NZ_AUNJ01000120.1 GCF_000447775.1 Bacteriovorax sp. DB6_IX | reverse complement strand
CGAATTTAAAAGCTGGTGAAGATCTGGATCACTCACATACATACCAGTACTAAACTGAATGTCAGAATCTCTTAGTATGGTATAGCCATCGAGCTTATTTAGTGCAACATATTCAGAAAGAACATCCTCACGGATGTATGCTTTACTAATAGCACCATATTTTAACGATTTTAAGAGATCATCAATATCTGTATATACAATTGACATATCGCCAAAGTGTTGATTTTTCATATCCTTGTTGTATAAGCCATTTGCAAATAACACACCTGCGAAATAAATATTTTCATTATATATATTTTCATCTCTCTGGCTGACAAGTGCTTTATATTTTAAATTCATGTACGGGATGGTTTCATTATAACCATTGTGTTTTTTGTCCGAAGCGATTGACAAGGGATAAATATCAAATCGGCTAGATGCGTCATTTCTATTAGATACAAGAGTAAAAGATATACCTGTCCTCGATTCAATCAAATCAAATAAATCAGGTATATAACCTACATTTTCCCCATCAGAATTCAAGAATGAAAATGGATATGCTTCATCACTTATATAATAAGTAAACACTTTATCACTAGAAAACTTATCTTCTAATGACATGATTGCATTATCAAGCCTGTGTAATTCGTCAAATCTTTCTTGTGAATCATGGGTGTTATTATCGACGTTTGCTGATTGGATAATAGCTTGATTAATTTCAGAAAGTAAGCGAGGATTTTTCTTACTCACCATTATACTTACATACTCATCTTCTACCCACTTGGGTAGAACAACTTTACCTTCTACACTGCTTGACTCTATAAACTGTGCAATGGAGACATAACTACTCAATAAAATATCAGCACGTTTATTAACCACTGATAGAAACATCTCTGTATAGTTTTCAACTTCAAGAATGTTTCTTATACCATTAGTTTCTAGCTGACTACAAAATACTGACGACTTAATACAAGCCCACCGATATGACTTTAAACTGTTTTGATTTATGTCGATATAATTGGCGTGCCATGCAACAACCTTACTTTCTGTGGTATGCATAGAAAAATCGAATATACTTTCTCGATTTCTATTTCGACTAAAACCAATTGCTAGATCAATAGTCCCTGTATCTACGGCATAAAGTAGTGTGTCAATGCT
>NZ_AUNJ01000119.1 GCF_000447775.1 Bacteriovorax sp. DB6_IX | reverse complement strand
TCAGGACTAGAAAAGAAATTGGGAGATTTTCCATTCTTAAAGAGCCTCAGTGCAGTTCTTCTGACTCTAAATGCGGCCAGTGGAAAGAATGAATTCATTAGACTTAAAGATCAGCAGGTGTGTATTGAATGTCTAAAAGAAGAATTGAAGTTTGCTAAAACTGTCGATGAATTAATCCCATTTAATGGGGTAGGTGCTTGTTTACCATGTAAGGGTTATGGTTCAGTTTTGGAGTATAGC
>NZ_AUNJ01000118.1 GCF_000447775.1 Bacteriovorax sp. DB6_IX | reverse complement strand
TGATTCTTGTGACCCCCTTGGCCTCTGAAGAGGACGAAAAAGTGCCAATTACAAGAAAATGTAAGATTTTAAACTTATATTACAATTGTTTTTCTGAAAGAAGGTGCCAATAAGGCCCTGAGACATGTAAGAAAAATCTAAATTTTCTTTAAATAGAAGCGTTCACCAGAGATTGTCTTTCCGTTTGAACCTTTGCCAGTGTATTTCATGGCCCTAAAATTCATCACTCTCTTTTTTCCAATGAATTTCAAATCTCCCTTTATCTGAGATTTTCTCAGGGAAACTTCCTGACCATTCTTATAAATGCATTTTTCAGTCCCGTACTTATGAAGCATAGACATCACTTTTAGGGTTACTTTAGTCTTTGTATCTGAAACAACAAGGGCCTTGTAAACACAGTCACTAATTGAGCTAGCATGCGTAAGAGAAGACAGGATCAAGAAAGCTGAAACAAATTTAATTGATTGGTACAATTTGAATCTCCTTATTCTTAAAACTGTTTAACTCCTTAGGTATAGATTTTAGGATAATATCCTCTAGTGCATCAATGATTTTCTCTTTGTAGAAGTTTCTTCCGTATACAATTGACACTTCTCTGGTTGGAACAGGACTTCTAAAAGGCCTCACCATTTTCTTTCTTGGCCCAGTAATTTCAAGCATATCAAGATGTGGAACAAGGGTATAACCAGAATCTTTTGACACAAGATTCTTCAATGTTTCCAAACTCCCACTTTCAAAGCGGTGGTGTCCATTGCCCATTTGTGCTTTGGAACAAAGGTTTAGGACTTGTCCTCTAAAACAGTGTCCCTCTTGTAATAACCAAAGGCCATCTACTGCAAGATCTTCAGCTCCAAGCTGATCCTTTCTGTAAAGATCATGATCCTTTGAAACGAAACCATAGAATGGCTCGTAAAAAAGGACTCTTTCAATAATCGAATTATTCTGTAGCGGAGTCACAAGAATCGCCGCATCGAGCTCGTCCTTATCAAGCAGAGAGATAATTTCTTCAGTTGTTCTCTCCTCTAAGACCAATTCAACACTTGGATGAAGCTCTGAAAACTTTGTTAGAAAAAGTGGAACTAAATAAGGTGCTAAAGTTGGAATAACCCCTAGTCTAAACTCTCCACTGAGACCAGCTTCTGGGTCATTAGCAATATCTGAAAGCTTCTTAAACTCTCTCATAACAATACGTGATTGGCGGATAAATTTCTCACCTTCAACAGTCGGAACAACAGGGTTTTTTGATCTATCAAAAACCATAAAACCAAGATTATCCTCAAGTTTCTGTATCTGCATACTGAGGGTTGGTTGTGATACATGGCAATCTTCAGCGGCCTTTCTAAAGTGGCGATGCTTATCTACAGCAAGAATGTATTCAAGTTGTGTAATAGTCATGAACTATTGGCTCCAATTTAATCATTTATTTGTTCTATAACAGTATACTTGAAATTATAGCTTTATGAACTAATTTAAATCATGATAAATTACTGATATTACAAATTTCAGGGGAACTTTAAGTAGTTGAGAGGTGGAGACACGACCCTTAGAACTTGAGCTAGTTAATACTAGTGTAAGGAGAAGACATGTATCAAAATATCATGCCAAAAATCGACTTTTGGAATTTCCTAAGCCCCCTTGATATCACTATTTTTTGCCTGGTCTTAGTCATCACTGCAGCAAGTGTCATCTATGGGCAAGTCTTAAAAAACAAGGCACTCAGTAAAGAGAGCAATGATGAAGAACAAAGTTTTCTTGATCTGCTAATCTTAGGAAGACAGCTCACAATGCCGATGTTTGTTGCAACACTTGTGGCCACTTGGTACGGAGGAATCTTCGGCGTGACGGAAATTGCTTTCAACTATGGCGTTTATAATTTCGTAACTCAGGGAGCATTTTGGTATATCGCTTATATCATCTTTGCCTTTTTTATTATTCACAAAATAACACCATATAAGGCAGTTACCCTTCCCGATCTTGTGGAAAAAATGTTCGGGCCCAAGTCAGCAAAGCTCACAGGGATCTTTAATTTCTTCAATGTTCTGCCTGTAGCCTACACCATAAGTTTAGGGCTTTTCCTCCAATTACTTTTCGGAGGTGAACTCGTTACAAATATTGCACTTGGTACGACATTCGTTGTTCTCTACTCGATGTGGGGCGGGTTTAGAGCGGTCGTCTTCTCCGATATCATTCAATTCTTCGTTATGGTTACGGGAGTCTTCTTGATCTTGGCCTTCTCAGTTTCAACTTTTGGTGGACTAGGTTTTCTCAAAGAGAATCTACCTGAAGCCCACTTCTCACTAACGGGAGGTCAGAGTTGGTCAACAACTTTTGTCTGGGGATTTATCGCACTTTCAACTCTTGTTGATCCAAACTTCTACCAAAGATGTTTTGCTGCTGTTAGTGAAAAAGCTGCCAAACGAGGAATTTTAGTTTCGACTTTTATCTGGTTTTGCTTTGATATCTGTACAACATTTGGCGCTATGTATGCACGTGCAGTAATTCCGACGGCGGAGTCACAGCATGCCTACATGACATATGCCATTCAAATTCTTCCCGATGGTCTTAAGGGATTTGTACTCGCAGGAATTCTGGCAACAATCCTCTCGACGATGGACTCATATCTCTTTCTCGCAGGAACAACACTCTCTTACGATTTAGCTCCCAAGAGATTTAAGGGGAAAGTGAAGTTTCACCACTTGGGAATTATCATTGTTGGAATTATTTCGGTTATTGTTTCAATAATTTTTAAGGGTGATATTAAAACTGTGTGGAAGACGCTGGGAAGTTTTTCGGCCTCATGTTTACTGCTCCCAGTCATTTATGGCTATATCTTTCCTAAGAAAATTAAAGATAATCAATTTGTTTTTGCATGTTTGCTTGGCGTCATCACTACGGCAATCTGGAGAAATATCGAGCGCCCTGCGCCATTTAAAAATGTCGATGAACTCTATGTAGGGATAATTACAACATCTCTAGGTCTAGCTTTTTATCACCTACTTAATCGCAAAAAAGAGGCTTAAAAATATTATCTTTTCGCTCTATCTGGAGTATCCTTTTAGGAAATTTTTCTTCACAAAACAAAGGATACTCCGATGTCGGAAAATATGGATTCGAGAACTAAAAAAGCCCTCGATTATCACTCAGAAGGTCGTCCAGGAAAGATTTCTGTTGTTGCGACAAAACCATGTCTTACTGCTTCAGATTTAACAAAAGCATACTCTCCAGGAGTTGCGGCACCTTGTCTAGAAATAGCAAAAAATAAAGAAGATGTTTACAAGTATACGGCCAAAGGAAATCTTGTTGCCGTTGTCTCAAATGGTTCAGCTGTTTTAGGGCTTGGAAATATTGGTCCAGAAGCTGGGAAGCCAGTTATGGAAGGAAAGGGAATTCTTTTTAAGAGATTCGCTGATATTGATGTCTTTGATATCGAAATCAATGAAACAACTGTCGATGGTATGGTTAATGTTGTTAAAGCATTAGAGCCGACTTTTGGTGGTATCAACCTAGAAGATATTAAAGCTCCTGAGTGTTTTGAAGTTGAGAAACAACTTGTTGAGCTTATGAATATTCCTGTTTTCCACGATGACCAACACGGAACAGCGATTATCGCTTCTGCTGGTTTTATCAACGCTATTGAAATCTCTAAGAAGAAAATAGAAGATGTAAAAGTTGTCTTCTCAGGAGCTGGAGCTGCTTCTATTGCTTGTGCAAAACTCTTCTTCCAAATGGGTGTTAAGCCAGAAAATCTTATGATGACTGACTCTCGTGGTGTTATCTACAAAGGTAGAGAAGCGGGAATGAATAAATATAAGGAAGAGTTTGCTAACGATACAGATTGTAGAACTCTTGCTGATGCGATGAAGGGAGCAGATGCTTTCATCGGTTGTTCAGCCAAAGGTGTTTTAACAAAAGAGATGGTGGCAACAATGGCAGATAATCCAATTATCTTCGCTATGGCCAACCCTGATCCAGAAATTCTTCCAAGTGAAGTTGCTGAAGTTAGAAATGACGCTATTATGGCGACAGGAAGATCAGACTTCCCTAACCAGGTTAACAACGTTCTTGGTTTCCCTTTTATCTTCAGAGGTGCTCTAGACGTAAGAGCAAAGAAGATTAATGATGAAATGAAATTAGCAGCGGTTCATGCGATTGCAAATCTCGCAAGAGAAGAAGTGCCTGACGAAGTTAAGATGGCCTACGGTGGAGAAGACTTTTCTTTTGGTCCAAACTACTTAATTCCTAAGCCATTTGATACAAGAGTTCTAACAAGAGTCTCTCCTGCTATCGCTAAGGCTGCAATGGATTCTGGTGTAGCGAGAATCGAAATTCCAGACCTTGTTGAATACGCTCACCAACTAGAAGGACGTCTTTCTTCAAGTGGGGCTTTCATGAAACTCACTAGAGATAGACTTAAGTCACATGTTAATAAGCTTGGTAGAAAAGTTAAGATGGTATTTGCAGAAGGTGCCAACACGAGAATCCTACAGTCAGTTAAGACTATTATTGACGAAGGAAGAATCGAGCCAGTTCTTCTAGGAAGTAGAACAAAGATTGAAACGAAAATGAAAGATCTTGGTCTCTATGAGACTCTTAAAGATGTTGAGATCATTACACCAAGAAAAGCTGATAACTTCAAAGAGTTCTACTTAGAATATACTAAGAAGAAACAAAGAGATGGTGTTTCGGTTTATCACGCAGAAGATCTCATGGCACTTGAGAACTACTATGGTGCTATGATGGTTAGAAAAGGACT
>NZ_AUNJ01000117.1 GCF_000447775.1 Bacteriovorax sp. DB6_IX | reverse complement strand
GCATTTAATGCTGAAAAGAATCCCCTACTCAAAAAGAAGAAGAACGATCTTTTAAAAATGTGTAAGGAAAGAAATATTCCTGGTGAATACGAAGATGACGTTGAAGACCTTGCCTTTCTCATCCATCGTTATGACGAGAATAGTAAACTTACAAAAGAAGAAATTGAAGAGGCTTTTGATAAACTTGGTATTAACCCAAGTGTGAAGAAAGAAGATAATCTTCTTATCCTAGTTACATATGAGCTTGCACTTGTTGATCTTATCGATGCAGAGCCAGAAGATATTGATGAACTATGTCGCGAGTACAATGTTGAAAAGAAAGACAAAGAGCATGAAACACTAGTCGTTGAGCTTGCTGTCAACATGGTTAATCAAAACTAATTCTACAAATATAAGGGAAGATGTCTTTATCTTCCCTACTTTCTTTAAGCACTCTTTTTTACATAATCTTCTAAATGCTCAAGACAACTTTTCCAAAATTCTCTGTGATGTCTAAATGTCATCTTATTAGGCAAGTTTGCATGAGTAATTCTAAGCTTTGTTCCATTATTCTCTGTTGGATAGAAGTCGAATGAAACTAATGTATTTTGCACTTCTCCATCATGCCATACCATGTCGATATGTTGATTCTTATTGATTTGAGTATACTCTCCATAATAATGGCTAACATCCCCAATCGTTGAGACCATCTCTATGTGGTACTTTCCTCCAGGACAGAAATCACAATCGGCCTCGGTCTTAATATTGTCACCTTTAATCATCCACGCCTTCATTTTCTCAACAGAGCTAAAATCCTCAAAAAGCTCTTTTGGTGGAACAGCGAAGGTTTTATTATAGATAAATTCCATAGGTCCTCCTAATTCTTAACTCTATTCTAAGAGAGAATCATTAAAGAATTATGAAGGTGAACCGGTATTTTAGCCCTGTAAGTGACCTTGAGTTTTAGACAAAAAAAGTAGCCTAAGGCTACTTTTTTAAAGGATATGGTAAGTTCGTTTTTGGATCTTTTGCGGCCGTAACGGCGAAGACATCCCAGTCTCTCTCCCCATCGAAATACAGAAATGTATTTACCTGGCTTGAGAACTTCTTCATATAGAAGCTCAGCTCTTTATTTTCAAGCTTATCTAAAAGTGGAGATAAATTAAGCTCGGAATTGTCTTCTTTATAGAATTGCTTTGTTCTTAGTTCAAAGCTAATGGCCTTATCAAATCTATTGGCCCAACCAATAGAATACTTCGTCGAAGAAATACTCACTTCGACATTACTATAACAACCTTTTGTCGGTTTAAAGATTCCCGTGACACTCATTGTTTTTTGCGATTTCAAAGAAATTTCAACTTCTTTACCACCAGAGACTTTCGTTGTCTTAATCTGAAGTGGAAACTCTTGCCAACGAGCTTCATATTCAGAAGAATCACTAAAAACAAACTTTTCATAACGACAGCTTTGCTTAAGAATCGCTGTAACCTCAGCGTCTTTTTCCATGAGATAGAAACTCAATTTAAATGGATTTGCTGTGGTTGTCGCACCAAAAGCAGTGGCAGAGAGTAAGCTTGCAATGATTAACTTCTTCATGATTCTTCCTATATAGTCTCTAGTTAAAGTTTTGCTTTTTCAAAAGTCCAACGCCCCAATTCTCCCTTTCTAAAATCAGAAAGAATCATAGTGAAGACACGATCATAGTCCACCTCCCCCTTTTTACGGAGGAACTTTCGATTAAGACCAATTTCTTCGAAAGCTTCTGGTACACTGAGATTAAAATTTTCCAGTCCATACTTTTCAGTTAACTGAGCGGCCTTATTTTTTAAGAGATATGAGAGAACAAAAGAAGAGACTTCTTCCTCTCCAACAATATCATCCTTAATCGCGTGAATGGCACAAAGATAGAATGCTTCTTCATCGTTCTTTATTCGAGGCGGCATAATCCCAGGTGTATCCATTAACTCAATATCACCATCGACTTTAATCCATTGCTGATTCTGAGTTAGTCCAGGTCTATCAGCAGCTCTTGCGACAGTACGACCAACTAAGCGATTTATAATCGTAGACTTACCAGTGTTGGGAAGCCCTATGAACATCATACGAATTTTCTTCTTAAGATTGGGATTGGCCCCATTCTCTAGCTTTCTCTTCACAACAAGCTCTTTAGCTTTTGAAAAGATTTTCTTTACACTACTCTTATCGAGCGAGTTGATGAAAATATATGGTGTCTCTTCTTTACTAAACCACTCTTCCCATTTCTGATTCTCTTCAGGATCTGCAAGATTGATTTTATTGACGATAATCAGTCGGTTCTTTTGCGCAACGGTGTCCTGGAGACGATCATTTCCAGAGATCAGAGGAACTCGAGCATCACGAATCTCTAGAACAATATCGACCATTTTGAGCTTTTCACGGACCTTTCTCAAGGCCTTGGCCATATGACCCGGATACCAAGTAATTGTTGGCTTCTCTTCTGTTCGATCTTCTGTAAGTTCTATCCCTTCTATTTCGAGATTATTTTTATTTTTTCTGCCCATTTCCTAAACTTTTGCATAATGGTATTTGATATTTCTTAGTCTCAAGATGAATTCTATCATCGATATTTTTCCTATATTCGACGAGGTCTTTATTGAGAACATATATATCAATTTCTTTTTCAAATGATTCAATATCATCTAATTCACCAAGATAATAGAAGAAGTTCGAAACAATTGGCATGCGAGGAGCATACGTCTTTAGACTCGTCTTAAATAAGTGAGAAAGATATGTTTCTTTTACCGAAAAAATTTCTCTATCAGTGCGGCAAATATCTAGTACCGAAACTTTCTTATGATTAATTTCAACAAGATCGTTTTCAAAGCCAAGTAAGCCAACTTGCTTGAGTTGATCCCAACTCATATCTTCAGGTATTTTTAGTTTATAATAGATACTATAAAGGTCCCGAGTGCTAACTCCAGTTGTTGAACCACCGCCAGTGCCACCGACACCAGAGAGATCACTTCCAAAGCAAGTAAGATTTAACAATAAGGTAAGTATCAGGAGTTGAATTCTTTGAGGAATCATCTTAACAACTCCGTTACCATAAATGTCATTGCGGACTTTGTCCCCAATCCTTTCATATTGCGAGTGAGTGCAACTTTCTTATGAAATGCCTCCTCATCAATTTTAAGCCACTTCTCATAAGTGTCATCATCGACGCCATCAGCAAAGAAACCGACAAAGTTCATTCCTGACTCATCACAGTGGTCTGCTTTAAAATATCTTTGAACAAGGTCACGCCCTAAATTAGCAAGAGTTTCAGGCGAAAGAGGTGCCTGGTTTTTTCCCAGTACAAAACTATTTTCCCCAGCACGAGAAAGAACATTCATCTTCAACATTCTCTCCATCGTCTGTATTCCCATCTGTCCTAAGCGAAATTGCACGAGATCTTTTGTTATCATTCCGCAACCGGCCAGGACATAAAGCTCTGCAAAACAACGATCATTCTTAATTTCTGCCTCGACATCTAGACTATGATTTACAGACTGTGGAATTCCGGCGGGATGAGACTTTAGAATCTCTTCACGGACAACTTCTGGAGCGAGCTCGATGACGAGAGAGTCATTTTGAGTTCCTAAGAGAACACGATATATTTTTAAAAGAGTATTATAAGTGGGACGATTTTCTTTCTTTATTAATCGTCTAAGAGTTTTCTCATTGATCCCCATCTTCTCTGCGATGAGGCGAAGCCCAATCTTATCACTTCGATATTCATTTATCTTTGTCTGAATATCTAAAGAGACCTGCTCTCTTAAGCCAAGAGAGTGGCAGACTCGTGATGAATTTGTGTCCACTTCATTTATATTCAAATTAAACTCCAAATGATTAGCCCTTCATACCATCTCAATGAGAAATTTCAATAACCTATGAAATCTTTTTGTATGCGAAGTTGCCGATTCCCCGAGGTTTTCACTCGGTCTAAGTACCTGAAATTTGCCAGTTTATTGGGAATTTAGGACAATGAAATGATTATTTAAGGAATATTTATGGTTAAAGATAATAAGTTTGAAACATACTACTTTTTATTGATCTTTTTGGTCATTATAGTGCTAAATCTCTATTTGATGGCACCACTATTTCATGCCATTGTCTTTGCCGGAATTCTAGCAGGAACCTTTAGGCCGCTTTTTAGATATCTCACAAATAAGAAGAATCTATCTAAAGAAATGGCCAGTGCCCTGACAACCTCAGTTATTCTCCTCTTTATTATTGCCCCTCTGGTATATATGATGTTTCAAATTTCTAAGGAAGTCATCTCACTCTATACGATTTTAAAGGATGCTATCTCTCAGCAGTCAATGCAGGACTTTCTCTATGGAGATGGTGCCTTTGCCACTTTCCTACAGAAAACTCTTACAAGCCTTGATATTCAGATAACAAGAGAAGAAGGATTATGACAAAGGCCCTTACCCAAAGTAAGAGATTTTTCAGGCGTTATCCTTCAATCAATCAATAATCTCATCGGCGATACCTTCTCGATGATCTTTCAATTCTTCATTATGATTGTTGTGACATACTCATTCTTTCTAAAAGGAGACGATCTTAAGGAAATGCTCTTTAAGATTTCACCTCTACCAGCAACTGATGAACAGAATATTTTAGATAAATTCAATCAAATGAACTTTGTGACAATGGTTGGTAATGGTGTAGGAGGACTCATTCAAGGCTCTTTCGCAGGTCTTGTCTTTTGGATGGCGGGATTATCTTCTGTCTTTCTTTGGACGACTGTTATGATCATCCTGGCCTTTATTCCTCTTGTTGGTATATCGCTTATTACAATTCCTGCGACAATCTATCTCTTTGTCACAGGAAAGACACTTACGGCCATCGCCCTCATTGTTTCAACAAATGTTGTAGCCCTTATTGTTGAGAATTGGTTTAAACCTAAGTTCATTGGAAAAAGTGTTCAAGTCGATGGAATACTTGTCTTTATTTACATCATTGCAGGAATGAGTCTCTTTGGAATGGCCGGAATTTTCTACGGGCCGCTAATTTGTATCATTTTCATGACAACGATTGAAATCTACCTTAAAAACTATCTTCCAGAATTACAAAAGAATGACTAAGACTTATGCTTAAAAAACTACTTTATTTATTTCTCATTGCTTCCCTATCCTTCTCTGTAAGTGCAGCTTCTAAGCACTTCCCTGTTAAAGGACATATGAAAACGAGGGTTGAATTCTGGGAAAAAGTTTATACCGAAATTACAACTCGAGAGGCATTTATTCACGATACTGATGATGTCAGTATTATTTATGCCAAGGTAAAGCTTAAGAAAACAAGAAGAGCTCAAGCTCGTGCTGCAAAAGCTGAGAAGAAAAGAATCGGTAAAATCATTCGCTCCATTGCAAAGAAGAATTATAAGAATCTAAATAAAACAGAAAAGCGCTATGCCAAGATCATTGGGAAGAAGAGTCCAAAGAGATTGAGAAGAATGGCGAGAAGAATTCGCTACCAATACGGTCTAAAAGATCGTTACTATAAGGGACTGATCCGCTCATATGCCTATATGGACTATATTGAAGCTCAATTTAAAAAGAGAAATCTACCAACAGAGCTAAAGTACCTACCTCACGTTGAAAGCTCTTTTAACTATCAAGCTTCATCGAAAGTTGGTGCCGCTGGAATATGGCAATTTATGAGAAGTACTGCCAAACAATACAAGCTCAAGGTTGGATATGTTGTTGATGAGAGACGTGATCCTCTCAAGTCAACAAGGGCCGCAACACGATTTCTAAAAGACAACTACAGATCTTTAAAAAGCTGGCCACTTGCCCTGACGGCTTACAATCAAGGTGTTGGAAATATTCGAAGAGCGGTTAGAGCTGTCGGATCAAAAGAAATTAACAAAATAGTTGAAAATTATAATGGTCGTAACTTTGGTTTTGCCTCAAAGAACTTCTATGCAACTTTTATGGCCACAGTTAATATCTCAAAGAACCCTAGCCGCTACTTTCCAGAGTTTAAAAAGCCAAGAAAGTTTCGCTATTCAGAGATAAAACTAAAAAAACCATTTACTGTTGATGAGCTATCCCAGAGCTTAAATATTTCTAAGAGTGTTATTAAAAAGTACAACCCTTCAATTAGAAGAAGTGCTTATAAATCACCCCTTTATATCCCAAGAAATTTTGTCCTTCATATTCCACAAGTAAATAAGAAGCTATTGGCCAATTACCGATCAAAGCTCCTAAAGGCCAAGGGAAGCTATGCTGATGCGAAATATGATAAAATTCATATTGTTTCAAAAAGAGAGAATCTTTCTGAAATCGCAAGAGAATATGGAATGTCTTTGGCAAAGTTAATTGAGTACAACTCAATCCCTAACCCATCACTGATCTACGCTGGTATGAAGCTTCGAATTCCTTCAAAGAAATCAGCGACAATAGCACAGACAAAGAAGTTAAAGAAAGTTCCAACAGGACCTTCAATCAACCCTGTTGCTCAGAATCTTTCAAAAGACGAGATCGATGTTAATCTTAGTCTTGAGTCTTACAATTTAGATATTCTTAGACTCTCTCGTAATTTCTACAGCATCAAGATAGAAGTCGAAGAAACTCTAGGCCATATCTCAGAGTGGTCTTCAACATCACTAAAGAGAATTAAAAAAGATAATAAACTTAGATCATCAAGAGTTCGTCTAGGGCAAAAAATCATTTTGGAGTTAACACCATCACAGCTAATGGCCTTCAAAAAGAATAGAAATGAGTATCACCTCTCTATTCAAGAAGATTTCTTTGAAGAATATAAAATCGTTGGAAATAGAAAGTATAAGATCAGACGAGGAGATACACTTAGCGAGATACTAAGAAAGAATTCTCTTCCTCTGTGGCTTGTCAGAATGTATCAGAATGCCAAAGATGGTGATTTTACAATTATGGCCGGTCAACACTTGAAAATCCCAAAAATCAAACCAAGAAAGGCCTAGGAACTTAGGAACTTCTTAATTTCACGGGAGAGCAATTCAGGCTTCTCCCACTGTGGCATATGAGCACTATCGTCAGGATTCAATACTTTTAAGCCTGGTATGAGTCTTCTCCACTTCTGAACTTGAGGCTCCATTGGAATCACGCGATCCTTGCGACCATGGATTAAAAGTATTTCATTTTGAATCTCTGGTATTTTCAAACTATCTTTGAAGTCATAGTGATAAGCGGCCTCGAGGATATTGATATAGTTTTCAAAATTCTCTTCACATGTCATTAAATCAGCAATACGTCTAAATTGCTGACGAATATAAGATAGATTTTCAAAATTATATACGAGCCCAGGAACCATTGGTCCAGTTAAAGGAATCAGGTGCTTTAAACTGAAGCGGCCTGTCTTTCTGATCACTTTATTAATTAATGGATGAGAAATATCAAAGATCCACGGAAATTTTTGGTAAAAAGCTCCAGGAGAAAGTAGGATGAGCTTGTCGACACTCTCACTATAATGAAACGAATAATTCCAAGCAATCAAACCACCGAGAGAATTTCCAACCAAGTGAAATTTTGAAAGATTTAATTCTTTGAAAGCATCGTTGAGGTGGTCAACAATACTTTTAACCATGTCATCATCTATTGGAATGATATCAGAGAGCCCAAATCCAGGAAGATCGATTGTAACCAGATGATAATTATCCTTAAGATGTGAGATCAATAATTCCCAAGTATGAAGGGAGTCAACTATCCCATGAATAAGAACTAAAGTTGGCTTTTCACGTTGTCCAAATTCACGATAATGAAAGCGAATTCCGTTCAAATCGAGAAATTTCGATCCCTCACTCGCACAACCGTAACGTTGAATAATATCAGTCATTTTCTTAGTAGTGTGGTGGAACTTCATCTTCTAAATTCGTCCCTCCTCCACCTTGTCCCATATTTCCAATGGCCTGACGTAGATTGCGAATTTCAAGAATAAGGCCATCAATAATCAATTCTTGTTTGGCCACAATCTTATTCAATTGATCCACAAGATGGTCCTGATGCGCGTACTTTTCTTCTAAAGCAATTATTCTCTCTTCTAACATATGATACTCCATGCCAGTTATTTACCACAAAATTGGCCAAATTTTACAATAATCCTCCAGAAATTGAAATTTTAGTCTATGATGAGCAAAAGACTTGAAACTACTAGGAATTTCATGAATTCATTCTATTTATTCTTCTATGATACAACTATTAAGGACCTCTTATTGGAAGAGCTACAAAAGAAGCACCCTAAGCTCACTCTGAGTTTCTCTAATAAAGAGATCATTAGTATGAAGGGACCAAGCGGATACGCTAAATACCTAGAAGATAGACCAGTCATTTTTTCTAAACGCCAGGCCCTCTTTATAGAGAAGACGAAAGAAAATGACGAAACGAAGGAGTCAATCCTTGTTGGAAAAGACTATTGGGTCTACGAAACAATTGATACCTATAACGACTTTCTTGAATTGCCAGAAATAGAAATGCCAGAACAAAGTCCAGCAAGAGCATGGCATAAAATGAGAGAGGCACACGAACAATTTGCACTTGATATTGAAAGAGGACAACAAGTCATAGAAATTGGGAGTGCTCCGGGAGGAATCTCTTACTATCTTCTCGAATTAGGAGTGAACCTGGTCTGTATTGACCCTGCTGAGATGTCCCCGGTACTATCTCAAAACTACCAAAGTTCGTTCAAGCATATTAAAGAAAGTGTTTTTGAAATTAAAAAATTTATGCTGCCTAAGACATGTGACTGGATCATTTCAGACCTTAACCTTAAAGGTGACCTCAACCTAGATCAAACAAGAAGGTTAATGAGCTTCTATCCACAACTCAAAGGGGCTTTTCTAACAGTCAAAACCCCGACGATAAAAGATCTTAAAAAAATTAATATCTGGGCAAATTCATTTAACGAAGGTTTTGAGGCCATCGTAACCCATCTCCCTTCTCATAGAAGAGAGATAGGAATCATTGTCTATAATACTTTATAGAGCCCTTCATTCCGAAGATAATATGACCCTCTTCAAGCATTAGAGGGTCAGCGAAAACATTTTCTTTCTCTGCAAATTGATATGAGCGATGAACCTCACCATTTTGAATATCAATATGTGAAATATGCCCTTTTGGATTCACAAATATCACATGACCATCTTTGCCCATTTGGAGTGAAGAATAGCTATACTTAAGATTGGCCTTCTCATCTTTTAATGACCAATTAAGCTTTGAATGAAGAGAGTTCCAAGAATGCACGCCCCCATTAAAATCATTAAAGATAAGATTCTCACCAACGACCAAAGGTTTTCCAATAACAGGAGAATCAACAAGGACAGAACTTTCTCGCTTGCCAGCTTTTGAGAAGCAGTTAATTCCACCCACATGAGACTTAAAGTGAAGCTCCCCTTGGATAAAGCAAATTCTATCTCCACTCTTCACTGGCCCGTACCAACTAGATAGAGGTAGCTCCTTCTTCCAAATAAGTTTACCACTCTTTGCATCTATTTTATAAGCGTATGGTCTCTTTATACCAATTTCTTCTTTTGGTACCCCACTTCCAATATAAACAGCATTATCATCAAATAGAATAAAACCATCCATATGTCCGTCTTTATAGTGCCATATCTTTTTCATTGAATGTGGATCAAGAGCATAGAGTCCATCTCCTCCTGCCGCTTGGTAGAGATACTCCTTACCTTCAATTTCACGAATAACAGGAAGAATTTCAGTATGACCTTTAGTTTTAAAACTTGCGACAACCTTCTTTGCCTGAGGATCAAATTTATAAACTCTCATGTGATGAGAAGCATGGAGCCCCTCTCCAAAGTAAAGGTGGCCTTTATAAAGAACAGGTGTTGGCGATAAGAATTTTCCTAACCAAATCTTATGAGTGACCTTCCCTGTGTCTTTATTTAGCACAAAGAGATTTCCCTCTTGGCTACCAACAAAGAGTTCATCCCTATAAATTACCCCTGAAGCAAAAATTCCTTCCGAAATACTTTGTTGCCAGAAAAGATCACTCTTTTGATCACTAAGAACTTGAGGCTCAATTATATAGTCAATATTCTTATTCAAATATGACTGAATCATTAAAGGGACCGGACCATTCTTTGTATAAGTATAAAGTTGCATTCCCCCATAGATAGCAGCATTTAAAACCATCGCAGAGATGAGAATTCTTGGCCTTAAAAGAAGCTCTAATAACTTTCTCGGTCCTTCCGCCTTGAGCTTAACCCCAAAGAGCCCGGCAACAAAAGTTGCGACAACACTGATCCCAGTACTTAAGAACGCTAGCGGCAAGAGAACAGTTGGAACAATCCCACTTTCAAAACCTGGGTACAAGTTATTGTACGAACTTAACAGTTCCTGAATTTCCATCAATCCAAACATTTTCTCCGCCTTTAAATCTAAGATGACATTGATTAATTCCACTTACAGCAGGAATTCCCATTTCTCTAGCAACAATTGCACAATGTGAAAGGACGCCACCCCTCTCCACGATAATCCCACTGGCCTTAGTGAAAACTGGTGTCCAACCTGGGTCAGTAGACTGTGCCACAACGATTGGGTTTTGTGGCCATTTAATATTCTTCCACTCACTCGGATTGTTAATAACAACAATTTCCCCCTTCACAATTCCAGAAGAAATTCCCTCTCCAGAAAAACTGTCGGAGCTCACTTCATTATCTCCACTAATCACATCTTTGATTTCTTTTAGAGAAGTAACTGTTGAAAAGTTGAAACTCTTAAAGAGCTGGGCTTCTTCTTTCCTCTCTTGGATAAGTTTCAACATAGAATCTTCAAAGTGTTCGATCTCTTCTAGCTTAAGCCAGAAAATATCATTCTTATCTTCTAATCCAAGTCGAGATGATTTTTCTAAAAGTAGATAACGTATATGTGAATAAGGCTTAAGAAGTGCCATTTTCCACTTCTCTCTTAATTCAAGAAGCCCTTTAAGAATCTGCCACTCTTCTAAAACAATCGACTTTTTAAAAGTCTTCATTTCATCAATCTCTTTTTCTACATCAATGAATGAATGATTCTTCTTACTCTTTTCGTAGTCCTCAAGAGACATATCATAGAAAGAGTCTTCACCAATCTCTGCCCATCTCATGGCACTAAGATCGAGCTCTCCTGGCCCACGATGTCCATAACGCTCTAAGAAAAGTGGTCTCATTTCAGGTTTCGCACATGCTTTCTTAAAGTAATGACCCATCTCGTAAGTCTCAGAGTTAATCCCTGAGCCCGACCAACGTTTGATCATATCATTGGCCTGTTCTTCTGGATAAATACTCTTTAGTAAAGAGATCATTGTCTGAATTGTTGTCTCAGTAAGAGAAATAAGCACATATGGCCAAACCAAAGTTCTTTCATGAAAGAGATAACATTCTTTAGCGATTCTCTTATCGAGTTTCTTATCACTCCAATCTTGATATAGAGTTGGATCATTCGGTCTTTTTAGTTTTGTCGACATCGCCACAAGTTCTTTTGTGGCCTCTTCGATCATCGTCTTTCTTTGAGTATTAATTGAAAGTCCTACTTTTAACATTCTAAAAAGAGTTTTAGGTGTATTGAAAATAACTCTCGCTGAGACTTTAGAAAAATGAAATTTTAAATGAGGTCTTGGGATAGGTTCAATAGAATATGGAATAGGACCAAAGTATAACTCTCCAAGTTTATTTAAATTGATATAGCTCTTTCCAAAAACAGTATCTAAGAGTGAATCTCGTCGTCCCTTTTCAAACCCTAGGTAGCCTAGAGTTTTGAGGGCCTTATCAAATGCTTGATCGGCCTTAAATGAGTTTGCCCATAGCTCAGTTGTTAAGACTGTTGGAGCAACTGTCCACTCAGCAAAAGTCTGTCCATCCCAAACAGTTTCTTCAGTATGTTCCTTTTCGAGACGAGAAATTTCTTTATCTGCAACTTGCTTAAGATTTGATAGTGAACTCTTTGCCGTAATAGGACGGGCCTGAAGAAGATAAACCTTTCCTGCCTTATCAATGGCCCATTCGATATCAAATTCATCTTGATATTTCTTTTCCACTTCATTTGCAAAGGCGATTATTTGATCAATTTGCGACTCAGAAAGATGTTCACTCTTCTTTTGAGACTCGCTAAGTATCGTAGGAGTTCTCTTTCCAGAGACGAGATCTTCCCCTACACCATCAATATACTCAATCATCCAAGTCGAAAATTTACCACGAGGATCTTTTGTAAAATAAACTCCAGCATAGCTAGGATCAATCATACGCTGGATAACAACATTCATTGGTATAACTTCAGAGCTTCCTAAGAAGTGCTTTCTATAGGCCTTAGATGATTCCTTATGAATTGAATCAAAACAATTTTCAATTGCATATTTTAGATCTTGATCATTATCAACATAGAGAAAAGTTGAATTCTGCCCAGCAAAGCTATTTTCTTTTGAGTCTTCTCCAGTTGCGGAACTTCTAATAGCGAGGGAGTACTCTCCATCATTAGCGAAACGAATAATTTCTTCAAATTCCTCAGTGCTCGGAGGTGCATCAAGTATCATTCCATCGGGAACTTCGATACCCATTTGTGTCATCATGGCCAGCATATAGGCCTTTCCACCAACACTTGTTTTGTCTTCAGGTAAATCTTTAAAGCTATATAACATACAAATATCCTTTAAATAATTTGTATCGTGTCTGATATAGCTTAAACATAACCTAGATCATGTTTTTACAAAATACTTATATCACCTATCTGAGAGTTTAATTCAATATACTCCTCTAACTCTTCAATTGGGATATACAACTGATGCGACTGGTCATCAAAGACGTGGCCGGCAAAACCAAGCTCTTGAGCAGCGATAACCTCTTTCTCAGTCTCTGAAATAAAGACTGCTTTCTTAAGCTGGTTCTCCACGATCGCCCTCTTATACAAGACTGGTGCTGGTTTAAGTTCTGAATTACTTAGAGGAAGATAAATCTTATCAAAGACCTCCCAATCAAAGCTTTCACTTCCTGACCACTTCGATGAAATATAATTTTTCAGGGTCTCAAGCTTTTCCAAATGGGTCTGGCCAAAACTCTCGGGAATATTTGAGATAACTCCTATCTTATAACCTAAGCTTTTTAACCTTGAGATATAAGTTTTACTTCCACTAAAGTAATCGAAGTTATTCTTATCCTTAACGTTAATTACCGTATTACCTAAGTCAAAATAAACCCAAAGATCTTTTGTTTTCGCCTTCACTTGAATGGCCCCTAATAATGCTAATGAAAGAAAGTATTTTTTCATAATTCTACCTCACAATTAATTATTTCACTTCCCCCTAGCTTCACCATGAGCTGTGTCATATTTTTAGTAGTCATAGTGCAATAAAATTCTTATCATTTAAGAATCATAAAAACTTATTCAAGGATGAATATGCAAAAGATTCTTAGTCTATCGACGATACTACTAACACTCTCAACTTCAACGGCCTTGGCCAATAATAAAACAATTTGTGGAACAACTGATGATCGAGTCCTATCTCAGGATTCAAAAGTTGCTAGGGCCTCTAGAGCGAATAAAGAGTACGGATGTACAGTCACAATGATTGGGCGTTCATGTGCGATTAGTGCAGGACACTGTGTGGGTGCTCTTGAAAAAGCATCTTTTAATGTTCCCCTCTCAATTAATACTGAAGCCCAGCCTTCAAAACCAGAAGATACTTACTACAGAACAAAAGACTTCTTAAGATATAAAGACCAAGGAGCCGGAAATGATTGGGCCGTTATCCGCCTCATGCCTAATAAGATAACAGGTCAATACCCAGGTGATGTCCAAGGTTATTATCAAGTCGACCTTAAAGGAGTTGCTAGAGTTGGTGATATCGTCAGAATCACAGGTCATGGAGTAGATCGAGAAGATGATATTCGAAACTTTGCCCAGCAATCACACTCTGGTGAAATTGCTAAACTTGGGACATTTTGGAATAAATCAAAACTTGGTTACAGTGTTGATACGACAGGTGGAAACTCTGGTTCTTCAGTAATCTTGGAAAGAAACCAAAAGATTATTGGAGTTCACTCTCATGGGACATGTACTGAAAGTGGTGGTCACAATGAGGGAACACTTATCGCAAAGAATAAGATCTTCAAAGAAGTTATCCAGGAATGTTTAAACTGGGAAAATTCATTATAAAAAAGGCACCCAATGGGTGCCTTTCTTTTTAGTTTATAGTGACTTTAGAATTGTATTAAATACTTCAGATGGTCTCATGGCCGCTGATACTTTTGCATCATCAGGCATAAAATATCCACCCATATCAACTGCATTTCCTTGGCAAGTTGTCAGATCTTCAACAATCTTCGCTTCATTCTTCTCAAGCTCTGCTGCAACGGCTGCAAACTTAGCTTTAAGTTCTTCATCATCAGATTGAGTTGCTAAGGCCTCTGCCCAATACATAGCAAGATAGAAGTGAGATCCTCTATTATCAAGTTCCATAACTTTTCGAGATGGCGACTTATTATTCTTAAGGAATTTTCCATTCGCAGCATCTAGTGTCTTAGCGAGAACTTCAGCCTTCTTATTCTTTGTCTTAAGAGCAAGATCTTCAAGAGAGACAGAAAGAGCCAGGAATTCACCAAGAGAGTCCCATCTCAGGTGGTTTTCATCAGCAAATTGCTGTACGTGCTTTGGAGCAGATCCACCAGCACCAGTTTCAAATAAACCTCCACCAGCAAGTAGAGGAACAATTGAAAGCATCTTCGCAGAAGTTCCAAGTTCAAGAATTGGGAAAAGATCTGTTAAATAGCCTCTTAGAACATTTCCTGTTACAGAAATTGTGTCCTTCCCTTCTTTTACTCTTTCAAGAGTATATTTAATCGCTTCTTCAGGAGAAAGGATCTTAATTTCAAGGCCATTTAAATCATGGTCTTTAAGGTATTCATTAACTTTAGCAATAAGTGATCTATCATGAGCTCTATTTTCTGAAAGCCAGAATACTGCAGGATTACCAGTCAATCTTGCTCTAGTCACACCGAGTTTTACCCAGTCCTTAATAGAGATGTCTTTTGTTTGACACATTCTCCAAATATCACCTTGTTCAACTGAATGCTCAATAAGAGTTTCTCCGGCCTTATTTACAACTCTCATTGTTCCATTTGCAGGAACTTCGAAAGTTTTATCATGTGAACCATATTCTTCGGCTTTCTTTGCCATTAGACCAACGTTAGAAACGTTACCCATAGTTGTGACATCAAAAGCTCCGTTCTCTTTACAGAAGTTTACAGTTTCTTGGTAAATCCCTGCATAACATCTATCAGGGATAATAAACTTCGTATCTTTTTGCTTTCCATCTGGTCCCCACATTTGTCCTGAAGCTCTGATTGCCGCTGGCATCGGAGCATCAATAATAACATCTGATGGAACGTGAAGGTTCGTGATTCCTTTATCTGAATCAACCATGGCCATGGCCGGTCCGTTATCTAGGGCAGCTTTAAGGTCTGCTTCAATTTCAGCTTTCTTATCAGCTGGAAGAGTCGCCACCTTAGCGAAGACATCACCTAAACCAATATTAGCATTAACCCCTAATTCATTGAATGTCGCCGCATGCTTTTCGAAAACATCTTTGAAGAAAACTTCTACACAGTGACCAAAAATAATTGGATCAGAAACTTTCATCATTGTTGCTTTCATGTGGATAGAGAAAAGAACATCTTGTTTCTTAGCATCTTCAACTTGCTCAGCAAAGAAAGCTCTAAGAGCATTTCTGCTCATACAAGAAGCATCGATAACTTCTCCTGCAAGAAGAGGTGTACTCTCTTTAAGAACAGTTACTGTTCCATCAGTTGCAACGTGCTCAATTCTTACATCATCTTCTTTTTCCATAACAACAGACTTCTCTGAACCATAGAAGTCATTTTCTGACATATGAGAAACATGAGATTTAGAATCTTTTGCCCAAGCTCCCATCGAGTGTGGGTTATTCTTAGCAAATTCTTTTACTGGAGCGGCTACTCTTCTATCAGAGTTTCCTTCTCTAAGAACTGGGTTTACAGCAGATCCAAGAACCTTAGCGTATCTTGCTTTAACAGCTTTCTCTTCTTCAGTTGATGGATTCTCTGGGTAATTAGGAACCTTAAATCCCTTAGCTTGAAGCTCAGAGATTGCAGCTTTAAGTTGTGAAACAGAAGCTGAAATATTTGGAAGCTTAATAATATTAGCTTCAGGAGTTTTTGCTAACTCACCTAGTTCAGTAAGAGCATCTCCAATTTTTTGATCATCAGTTAGGTTCTCTGGGAAGTTGGCAATAATTCTTCCAGCAAGTGAGATATCCTTAAGCTCTACTTCAATTCCAGCAGTTGCCGTAAATGCCTTTACGATTGGAAGTAGTGATTGAGTTGCCAGGGCTGGCGCCTCATCTGTTTTCGTGTAAATAATTTTAGATTTCGTTGTCATGACAAATCCTTCGGCTAAATAGTAAAAAATTACTCGCTTAGTCTAGCCGAATAACCGCAAAGATACTAGAGGTTTAATCCTCAAACAGGAGGCTCCCGAGTCTATTACTCTGTGCAACATATCAGTATGGATTCATTTTCTGACGCACCATGCAACAGTCTCAGGACGAGATCTTCTCAGCTTGTGCCAAGGTAGAGCAAAGAGAACTCCAGTAGAGACAAGTAAGAAGCCAATAACAAGGTTTTCACTCACGCTTTCTTTGAAAATGAAGAAGGCCATGGCCGAAGCACTCAGCGGGCTTAGTAACTTGAGGCAACTTATAAAGTTTAAATTATAGTGAGGTAATGAATAGATCATTAAAGTATGCCCTAGGACACTCGGAAGAAAGGCAAGCATCAGAAGTACTTTCCAATTTTCAACAAGTCCATGACTAAGAAGGTTCAAATCAAACTTCCCAATGAGCGCCATGACTAAGATCGCCCCAAGACCCAAAATGCAAGTAAAGAGATTTAAATAGAAAGTATAAACACCGTTACGAAGACTTGCCCTATTTCTCTTTGAATAGACCATATAAGTCGAATAACAAAATGATGCGATCAAGATTTCAATAACTCCGACTAAACTAACCTGAACCTGTTGACCAGAATAGTACGTAAGATAAATTCCCAAAATACTTGCAACTATCGCAAGCAGGTATCTCTTCTTAAAGGGCTCTCCCAAAACGAGAAAACCAATAATCGCCGTAAAAATCGGATTTGAAGCAAAGATAACAGCTGTGACCCCGACATTGAGTTTAGGAACACCGCTAAACCAGCTTAAAAAGTGGATAAAGAGAACAAGGGACGAGATAAGAATCATCTTTGCATCACTTCTTTTCAACGTCCCCAAATCTTTCCACGCAAATGGTAAGAGCATTCCCGAGACAAAGAGAAGTCTCCAAAAGAGAACAACAAGTGGAGCTAAACTAAGGAGTTTAACAATGACGGGTGCAGTTGAGAGCATGAAAACAGAGGTCATTAAAATGAGATGATTCATAGAACAAATCTAGCACCCAACCATGCCCGTGTCGAGTTCTCAGCTTTTTCCACTAAGATTTATTTGAATTTCTTGCAAATGCCTCTAAAATAAGTCCATGTCAAAACTAAATGAACTCATTTTAAAAACAATGGACTTGGGAACGAAGAAGAATAAATCACTTCGCCCCGTTAAACTTGATGAAACTCTCCAGGATTGGGAACTTCAACTTTCAAATAATCAAAAATCTAAGATCTCAACAATTACTAAAAATGGACCTCTGCTCTTAATCTTCATTAGGGGAACTTGGTGCCCTTTCTGTAGAATGCATATGAAGAATTTAAGAGACTGGGTCGCAAAGCTACAAAATAAGAAGGCCACAATTATTGTAGTCTCAAGTGAACCTTTGGAAAAAATCAAGGATTGGCTACAAGAAAATAGCTTTCCTTATCTCTTTGCCTCTGATGAGAGGATGCTGCTCTCAGATCATTTTGGTGTAAGAATAAGGCCAAATGACTTTTCCCAAGCGGCGACCTTTCTTATCGACTCTGATCTCAGTGTCAGGCTCGCTTATGTTGGAAAACGTGACAGACAAAACTTCAAAGAAATGGAAGCGGCTTTAGAAAGATCCTAATTATTCAACTTCAACTTCTAGTGAAGTCAGAAGCGTAAGGGCCTCAGGTAAAGAGAATTTTGATTTGCGAATACGAGTAAACTTTGGGTCAATAAAATAATTCTTCGCCCCTCTAAAGTCTGATTTCTCAAAACTTCCGTTATTTAATGACGCCCCTTCAAGTATAGAGTCGCAAAATATTGCACTATTCATTTGGGCTTCATTGAAATCGGCCTCCCTCAAATCACAGCAACTAAAAACGATATTGGGACTTTTACATGAATGAAAAGAAGAGAGGTTCAATAAGCAATCATAGAACTTCAATTCAAAGAGAGAATTAACACTAGAGAAATTCACTCCAGTTAACTTACAGTTTTTAAATGTTAAATCTCTTAACGTTGAATTTTTGAAAGTTGCATTACTAAGATTAGATTTTTCAAAGACACACTCAACAAGTGTTGAATTATCAAAACTCAACGAAGACAAGTCCACACCAACAAAGCGACAGGAAATAAACTCAGAAGAAGAATACTCAGAAATTGTCGAGATATTCTCAATAGTAAACTCCTCATCTTCATAATACTGGGTATTGAGTAATGACATCTTATTTCTCTAAAGTTGCAAATATGTCGATTTGATTTCCATTTGGATCAATAACACTAGCATAGCGTTGCCCCCAAAAAGCATCCCACGGCTCTTTCATAACCTCAAACCCAGCACTCTTAATTTTAGATACTAAGAGATCTACTTCTTCTGGCGTTTTCTGTAAGAAACAGAGCACGACACCACTAGCAATAGGTTCTTTCCAATTGGGATTAATCTGCTTAAGAAGCTCAAAGGAATCAATCATCACTCTCATACCACTGGCAGTCTTGGCCTCATAATGACCTTCACCATAATTTTGAAAGTCCATATTAAAAAGCTCATAGAACTCTAGGGTTTGATCGACGTCTCTTGCTGCAATTCCAATAGCATCTAGCACGGTAACTCCATTTGATATGAATAAAGTGATATCTTAATTTAGATCAACAAAAGAAGAATATAAACTCCATTGCTTAGCATGGATAACACCATGATTAGACCAAAATTGAGGATACTTATTTGAGATCATCGATCTCACTCCAGATCCTTTGGCAACAATGAAGAAGTCCTTCTTAAAAATAATATCAGAAAGCTTATTTAAAATAAATTTTAAATCCATTGGATCACTAAAGTCATAGATAAAGTAAACATCTGCTTCAGGTAACTCGAAACTCTCATCAAGAATATTCTCTTCGAGAAGATGGCAGTTCTCAAGTTCAAGTAAATTGAAAACCCTCTTGCCTTCATCTACCCTAGTCTTCACAATTTCATAACCAATAAACTCTGAGTTTGGAAAGATCGATTGCTGAACAATACCAACTCTCCCATAACCGGCACCTAGATCTACAATCTTGTTGATATTATATTTTTCTAAATGCTCAAGAAAATCGAGAATCTCTCCATAGGGAGTCTGTAAGATTTGAGGATGAAGACCAATCCAGGCCTGAGTTCCCTCGTAGTGATTTTTCTGCTCATTACCTTCAGTATGTTCGTTATATGTTCTATACTGTTGTGAAAGCTCACTTTCAATAGTCTCAACGTCAAAGCCAAGCTTCTCATCGAGAGTCATTGCATATTCCCTATCAGTCTTATTATCCGGAGTGCGAAAAAAAGATTTCGATAAAATATTCTCTTTTAATTTGTCTTTAGACATTAGCTATCAAGAGCAGTTTCTAGAATCTCCATCGATTCTTTAACATCTTTGGCCATGATAATTGAATGCTCTAAACATAAAGAGTCTTTAAGCTTTGAATA
>NZ_AUNJ01000116.1 GCF_000447775.1 Bacteriovorax sp. DB6_IX | reverse complement strand
AGATAATTTGGTGATTCATTCTTCAGTCTCATTAATTCATCAAGAGACTTATTAACGAAACCTTTCTTGGCATAAACCTTAGCAATTTTAATACGCGCTTCTAAATTAGCAGGATCGAGCTTGATGGCCTTATTGTATTCAAACAATGCTTCGTCATAGCGATTATAAGTGAAGTATAACTCTGCCATCTCATAGTGCTTAATAGAGAACTTCTTATTGATGTGATTATCATCTAATGCTTGATCATCACCTTTGATCTTTACTCTTTCACTTGCTGTTGTGAATACTTTCTTAGCCTCTTCATAATAACCAATATCATTATAAAGAACCGATAAACTAATAGAGGCATCTGTGTGATTAGGGTCTGCATCAAGAACTTTTTTAAATGCTTTATCGCTTTAGAGATTTCACCCTTAATATGAAAGATATTCGCAATGAGAAAGAGTGCTTTAACATTTCTATCATCTGACTCTAGAACTTCATTAAGAAGTGTCATCGACTTAGAGTACTCTTTATTATCATATGCTTTCTGAGCTCTATTCAATAATTGCTCATGCTCTAATGATCTCAACATACGAAGCTCTCCTACTTCTTAATACATTTAAAATATAGTTTTTCCGCTTTCTTTCTATCTGACTTTGAAAAAACAACTTTGTATTTCCCATAAGCATTTCTACAAAGACCATCATCCTTAGTGAAAACACCAATTTCTATTAGTCTCATAGCTGCTACGGCCTTCATTTCTTTTTCATGAAAAGCATTCAACATATTCGTGTATCTAAATTTTGCTGAATCAAAGTCTTTAGTTCTGAAGTAAAAGTCAGCAATATACTTTTCTTTCTTAATAAGCATTTCATTACAAAGCTTAATCTTCTCATCAGCATCTTGAAGATACTTTGAGTTTGGATATAAACTTCTTAGCTCATTGTAGTATTTGATGGCCTTAATAGCTGGGGCAAGATCACGGTCAAATGTCGCAGGCCTTTGCTTATAATAAGATTCCGCAACTTTAAATAGTACGTAATCGATACTCTTGTGCTTTGGGTGAAAATCCTTAAATAGAATATATGCAGCGGCAGCCTCTTCAAAATTCTCTTGTTCAAAAAGAATATCCGCAAGCTTTAGCTCAGCAGAGGTTGCATAATAACTATATGGATATTGTGATCTTAAAGTATTGAGTTTTTCAGTGGCCAGTAAATATCTATTATCGGCCATAAGCTCTTCAGCTTCTTTATAGAGAACTTCCGCTTCAGTTTTTCCTGTAGGTCTTTCCACAGCACATGATGCAAGAAGTAGAATTGTTGATAGAACGATCAAATGACGCACTAGGCTCTCCCATTAATTATGATAATAAGAGATTTTAGCACCGCCCAAATATAGTAGTCAAAGACTATGCATTAGAATATTGGTCAAGTTGATGTTGAATTATAGATATCTTCAATAATTTCCGTAAAAATTAGCTTAATTGCTGCGGCCACAGGAATTGAGATAATCATTCCCATGATTCCCATCATTTGTGATCCGAGAATAACCGAAGCCACGACCAATACTGGGTGTAAGTCGACAATCTTCGAAACAAGAATTGGAAATACAATAGCGATATCTATGGCATTGGCAATTAAATAAAGAATAACAACCCCACCAAATGTTGTTCCCAAACCATACTCGGCAAGAGCAAATATTAGCGCCGGAACTGTTCCTAAGATAGGACCAAGATAAGGAATAACATTTGTAAGTGCAGCAACCAATCCAAAAATCAGTGCAAACCTGACATCCATAATTAGCAGACCAGAAGTTAGAATAACTCCAATAATTGTCGCCTCAATAAACTTTGCAAGAATGTAATCACCAAGTTGCTTATTGAATTTATGTGAGAGAAAGTAGAATTTCTCAAAAAACGAGTTTGGTGTAATTCCTAAAATAAATCGCCTAAAACTCGGAGCATCCTTTAATAAGAAAAAGACAAAAAGTGGAATGACAAACACCCATTCAATTACCGATGCCAAAAGATTGGGAACATTTAGAACAAGGGAGCTAATGGCACTTCTGACATAAGTTAGTCCATCAGTGATATAGCGATCCTGTAATTCAAATCCAGTTCTATCTCTAAGCTTATTTTTTAAAACATAATATTCTTTTTTCACGTACGACTCTACTTTAGGAGCATAGTACTGAATATTATTTGCTTCTGTTGTGAGAATCGGTACGACTTTTACGATTGGGTAAATTGAAAAGAAGAGTATCCCTATCAAAATAAAGAATGATGAAACAGTACGTGAAAGACCTAGTTTCAAAAAGGTATTCATTATAGGTGATAGAATTAGTGTCAAAATATATGAGACGACTAAAGGTATAGCAATTCTTGGAAAGAAGAACATCCCTGAGAGAAAGAGTATGATCGTTGAGAGAAAAATTACGATCCTAAGTTTTTCTCTACCGCCCTTACTCTGAAGCTTCATTTTCTACTTCCAGTTGCTGAATTCTGTCTTTTAATCTTCTAACTTCTTGAGTTACTGAATAGAGTCTATTCGCTACAATTAGTGATACAGATTGTAGTAGCTTTGAAGCTACAACAGGTTTTTCATGAATCATTGCATCGAGATCTGGCTTAAAGAAACCAAGTAACT
>NZ_AUNJ01000115.1 GCF_000447775.1 Bacteriovorax sp. DB6_IX | reverse complement strand
ATAAAATTAGGGCCTTCGTTTGAAGGCCTTTTTTTATGGGAAAAATATTCGTTTTTTCGATCAAGAAAGCTTTACTCTTAGAATCTTATTTTCTTCATTAATATATAGAAAATATTAAATGGAGGATAAATTTGAAAAAAGTAATCTTAAGTACTCTAGTTACTCTTTCTGCATTCTCTGCAGAATTTAAAATTAAAACTATAAATAAAGAGCTTGGTGTTGTCTCAATATCATCTACAGATGTTAAAAGTGTTAATAAGGATGATTTGTTAGAGGTTGAAGGAAAGAAATGTTC
>NZ_AUNJ01000114.1 GCF_000447775.1 Bacteriovorax sp. DB6_IX | reverse complement strand
CTATACTGTTGTGAAAGCTCACTTTCAATAGTCTCAACGTCAAAGCCAAGCTTCTCATCGAGAGTCATTGCATATTCCCTATCAGTCTTATTATCCGGAGTGCGAAAAAAAGATTTCGATAAAATATTCTCTTTTAATTTGTCTTTAGACATTAGCTATCAAGAGCAGTTTCTAGAATCTCCATCGATTCTTTAACATCTTTGGCCATGATAATTGAATGCTCTAAACATAAAGAGTCTTTAAGCTTTGAATAGAGCGCCTGTTCAGCAGAACTTCTATCTTCTAATGTACTTAAGTGAAAAAGAAGATCCCCAATGTGGCGAATATCTTGAATCTTTGATTGATTCTTAAAGTAATCAATTCTTTCTTTCTTTGATTTAAAAGTTTGAAAATCTTTATCTGATTTAAAATCTTCAAAAATTTCTTCAACAGTCTCTTTATCAGCAATTAAGCGATAGCTTTGCTCATCATCTACGGCAACAAAGTTCTTTACACTCTTTCCCTCTGATTCAATGACTAAGAATAAACGACCTTCTACACCGATATCCTCGATAGAGACGACTCTACCAACTCCAAAGCTAGAAGATAAAACTTGTTTTCCAAGAACTTAAGAAGATGGCACCTGCTCCTGGGAAGTTGGATAAAGCTCCGGCCAAGAAGGTCACTTCAAAAGGTGGAGATGA
>NZ_AUNJ01000113.1 GCF_000447775.1 Bacteriovorax sp. DB6_IX | reverse complement strand
CACGTTTATTAGAAAAACTTTTAAAGAACCCTAGTCGTGGCCGCTTAATATTACTACGTACAGATTGAAACTCTATTGAACTTAAAAGAGATAAGGGAACAGGGACTTGAGATGCTTCAAAGAAATGAGCAGACAACAAAAGTTCTCTGTGATGGACTAATATGCCGTAAGAAGAATTTTAGAGACTTTAATTTGGAATTTCCAAAAGGAATTGGCTCTAGTAGTTACTTCGATGATATGAAGGCCCTATATTGCCAGGATATCAGAGATCTTAAAGCGGAAGACGAGCCTGAGTTAGCGAGTC
>NZ_AUNJ01000112.1 GCF_000447775.1 Bacteriovorax sp. DB6_IX | reverse complement strand
GCTCTGGATGCGATTATTAATAACTTGGGCCTCTGTTTCCTGGTATATTTGGAAATGATAAAGAGAGACTTCAGACGCTGAGGTCTTGGTTTATTGAAGATTTCCAGAATATTGTTGAAAAGGGAAGAGATAATAGAATCATTCCTGGTCAGCTAAACTTTTCAAAATTTGATTCATTCAAAGAAAGTTGTGTTTATATTAGTTTAAACGAAAAACCTAATATTGAGACTTTTATTAACTTCTTA
>NZ_AUNJ01000111.1 GCF_000447775.1 Bacteriovorax sp. DB6_IX | reverse complement strand
TAATAGTCTTGATGATTCTGCTGATAATGCAGAAGAGACAATGAAAGACAACTAAGATTTAATTTTAAATTATTTCATAAAAAAAGCCCACGAAATGTGGGCTTTTTTATTATGCTTCTTTAGTACTTGGCACCGTTATAGTAGAGCTTTCCACCACGTTGCTTGAACATGATGACGGCCCTTTTTGGACGATTACCTTCAACGAAATCAAGGCACAAACTAAAGCTTCCTCGATATTCTTTATTCGAATCGTCGCCAAAACTATTTGGAAAGGCCGCAGGACGATCCGTGATTGTTTCAATATCACAGGCCGCAACTTCTTTGTAGTCTTTTAGTCTTAGAAACCATAGTGCTGTCGAACGAATGACACTATTTGGTAAATCCTTATCTGACTTCTTTTTTAAACAACCTATATAATTCTTATGAAAGTTCTTATTCTTTTCAATTTCTTTACAGGCAATAAGACTACTAAAAACTTCTGAGCCTTGGGAAACCTGAAACGGTGAAGCGATTTCTTTGTAGTATTTTTCTGGATACTTTTGATCACTTGCAAATACAGATGTTCCAATTAAAAGTAGAACTATAATTTTATCTAACATTAGTACTCCCTGACGTTTTTGTCCCACTAGAAGGCTTTCTATTATACTTATAACCTTTCTTGTCTTCGACTGCGAGTAGCTTGTCAAAGTCATTGAGGGGACAAGTTAATTTTGTGTTGGCCGCAAAGAGACACTTAGGCGAAACATAGAATTTTGAACAAGGTTGTTTCGAAATCTCCTGACATCTACCTAGATCATCTGGACACTTAAGAGTTTTATCAACTTTTGCTAAATATTCTTTTAAACCTTCATCCATTTCTGTTGAGTAAAGATTCTTACGACTTCTATATTGACCATGCTTGTATGGATTTGGTGTGGCCTCAAATGCTGAACAATTGATTCCTTGATCCCAAGTATCATCTGCAAATTCAGACCAGTCAAAATCTCTATTCATAGAAATTTTTCCGCTTTTTTTATCGCATTTTAGATAACTATTATCTTTTCCGTAGAGATTATACCAAAACTTAAGACCAGAGTAGTTTGCAGACATATCTCCATATGATTTAACTCCTGAGGCATCGAGTCCATAGTAGCTATCTTCCATTTTGTTAGAATGAACCATGGCCTTATCAAAACCCTTTTTCATATCATCTTCACTAAGAAGCTCTTGGTAGAGCTCAAAGCCTTGATCGACAAAGTGACCGAGTTTATCAGGGCCTACAACATGTCCATTGAGATTGAAAGCCGTTTGTAGATCATAGAAGTTTGATAGAAAATCACTTCCGTAAATATAGTTACCATCTCCATACTTTGTGACCTTATCACTTTTTTCAGACCATGTTTCCATAGCTCCAAAGATGGTTCCACCAAGCACACTCTTTATTTGACTGTGGATCTTAGGCATTTTTCTCTCTCCCCACATATTCTTCTCTTTCTTTGTGAGTAGCTTGAGATCCTCATTACAGTTAACGCCCATTTTATTGTAACCTTTAATGGCCTCTTCGATACGACGATTAGTTTCATCGTTAAGGGCATAAAGATTCTGTTTCTTTTCGGCGTCAGATGCTCTTAAGATTTTTCTTCGATAGGTAAAGTTGTCAGTTTCCCATGAGTAAACACTTGAGACACTTAACAACACTAATGCTGCAGTACTTATTCTTCTCATAGGCGACTCATCGGATATTATTGGTTTAAACTTGAGCCATTTAATCTCTTTATTTTTTTAACTTTTGCACTAGGTACTCAACGAAACTTTGGCAGGTTAGGCTCATGGTTTTACCTTTTAATTTTACTAAGTTGATTTCATTATAAAGAGGAACACCTGAGCCTTCAAAAATCACTATTTTATCCTCGAGATTATTTTCTCGAACCATATGTCGTGAGAGAATACCAAGTCCAACACCTTCTAGTATAAGTCTTGCTACTCCTTGAACGTCCATGAGTCGCGCACGGCTTTTCAAATCAAAAGTTTTATTTTTGTGGTGTTTGAACCATTGGTGAATAACAGGTGAGTTTTCAAGATAACTTATATAGTGAAGTTCTTTCATTTGTTTAAATGTCGAGACTTCATTAAGACGATTATCTTTAGCGTATTCTTTACTCGCGCATAGAATCCATTCTTCTCTTGCCAGGTTTTCTACTTCAACTTGAGTAGGAAAGGTAAATGAATCTGTAATGGCAAAGTCTAGGCTTCCATCGAGAAGCTGATTAATCTGTCTTGCAGCGTGGTCGTAGTTAATATGAAATTTTACATCTGTATTACTCTTGGCCCATGTAGAAAGATGGGGAAGAATAACATTATTTCCAAATTCAATAGGCATTCCGAAATTAATTGTTCCCGTGAGGCTTTGCTCTGATTGATTAATTGTGGAAAGTGATCTCTCTAATTGATGGAGAATAGGTGTGACTTCTTCAAAGATATGGACGGCCTCACTAGTGGGGACAAGCTTTCTATTGAGCCTATCAAAGAGCTTCACTTGAAGTGTCTCTTCTATATTTTTTATGTGCTGTGAGACCCCTGGTTGAGTCATAAAGAGCTCTTTTGCAGCAAGGGACATACTTTTTACACGGTAAACTGTGATGAATACTCGTAGGCCTGTGAGGCTCAGCTGGTCAATGATCATAATTTCAGTACCTTAGGTTATTATACATGACTAGTATAACAAAAACTTATGCAAAACTATTAAATTTTATAATTTTTACTGATTCAATAATTACTGTATAAACCATTCAACGAATTAACAATCCACTGAGATTTGAGGTTTATATGAAAAACATCGTTCTAACATTATTTTGTCTTTTAGCACTTTCAACACTTGTAAGAGCTGAGGGGAATCTCGTTATTAGCGGTAGACTTTTGGACGATATCAATCTTAACGGAAGAATTAATAAAATGATCTTCACTGAAAATAAAACAGAGATCAGACTTGTTAATGAGTACAATGAATCTGAGAGCTGTGAGCGCGGTTCATTTGAAATTACGAGAATCCAAACTGGTGTTTATGAACTAAAGGGTGTTATCTCATGTGACCAATGGGTTGATGAAACAGAAGAAGTTCAAGCTTGTCCTGAAAACTTTCAACCAGTTTGTGGAGAAATTGCATCAGATAGCTTTGGTAAAGCACTTCCAAAGCATGTAACTTTCTCTAATATGTGTGAACTTTACAGAGCAAAAGCGGCCTTCATTCAAAATGGTGGTTGCCGTTAATTAATCCCTAATACGATGCTTTATTATTTTGTAAGTATTGTGTCTCGATAGTTGTGTATTAAAGGCCCTTCCCCGAGGGTCCTTTTTTTTATTCTAACTTTTGTGAAATGGCTCTTCTTTTATGGCCAGTACCAGAACATAGAGAAAAGAAAACCCTGGGACAAGTAAAACTATACTCCAGAGTTTTGAGAGTCTTAATGAATTTGCACGAGAGATTGAAATGGTAAATAAGTATCTCAAGCAAAAGAACCATAGAATGAAAACGCTTAACGTCTTCGAGTAGAGAATAATCTTCTTTCCAAAAAGGTCTGCACCAAATTCTGTCATTGTCATAAGAACAACCGCAACAAATGGTAGAAGGGCCAAGATAGAAAAGAAGATAATAATCAAGGCAACTAGCCTGAGGACATAGGTTTCCCTTGTCATTTGTTCATTGTTAAATACTTCTTTAAATGGATTCTTCATTGTCTCTCCTTTGATGACTTGCTTGGAGTAGTTTTTAGCAAATAGAAGTGTTGGAAAATAGATTTATGAAATTAACAAGCGGGGTAGTTTGTTAACTAAAAGTTAGGATTTATTCTAATTGCCTGGAATTATTAAGTATTCTAAGAGAGCTTTCGGTACTTATTGATTAAATCCGTTAGTGTTACTTGAAATTTTTCATCAGCATTTTCTTCTCTAAGCAGGCTTTTCATAATGGTGTGGCCGAGATAGATACTGTAGATTTCATAAGCAAATTGGTCACTGCTCTTTTCTTGATCAAAGTAATTCTCATTTTTAAGTCTTTCAGCGATATCTGCAATATAGAGTAGGAGACGACGTTGTTGATCTTCCATAAAGTCTCTGACTGCGGATTCTTCACGATCTTTAAATTCAATTGCCGCTTTAATAAAAGGGCATCCTCCTTGAAGATGAACTTCATGGGTCTTTGTCCAGTTTAGCCAATTCTTTGAAAGGGCATGGAGATTTTCCATAGGATCAGGAACATAGGATTTCTTGATGACATGACGTCTGAATTCTTCTTCAGCAAATTTCAAAATTTCAATTTGCATTTCTTCTTTATTTTTTAAAGTGTGCAATAAGTCCTGAGCGAGAGAGCCCACACGCCTTTGCCATGTCTCCAATTGAGAGATCGACTAGACCTTTAAAACTCACGAGATCCATTCCCATTTTTAGAATTTTCTCTCTAGTGCGCTCACTCTTTTTCATTACTTTAAATGCTCCCTCAAAATTTGCATCATTTCTTTTGATTTTAAATTCTAGCGTGACCTAGACCAGAAGTCGATATGAGATTAAATTTCACTGATTCTTGAGCCACTTTAATATCGTGATATGGGGCATAGCGATCTTTCTCATCGTGAATAAAGACAGAGTTGTCAGAGAGTTTTGTGAGCTGTTGATAGGGGCGCAGGCGCTTCCAGTCACCATTGTACTTCTTAGAGACACTTTCTAATAAATTGTGGAGAAAGTAATCTGAGAAGCCGGCCCTATTTATTCTTTGAAACATGATATCAAAGAAATTTACTGGAGTTGCAATAAAAAATGTTTTTCTTTGGTCCAGAAAGTCTTTTTCTAAATTCATCAAGGCAACGGCGCCCATTGAGTGACCAATAATCGCCTCTATTTCATCTCCTGATTCTTCAATATGCTTTACCACTGAATTTAATCCATTGATAAATGCAAAGAGGTGAGCAGTAGAGCCCTCGGATTTTCCGTGGCCAATATGATCAAAACTCCAAACGCTATAATCTAAATCAACGAGAAAACGAATCAACTCAGTAAAAGTAGAGCTATTATCAGACCACCCATGGCTAAGAAGAATTGTCTTCTTCCCTCACCAAATCGATATGCCTGAATCTTTCCATCCGGCCTTGAATTTCTTGAGAGTGAATTCGATTATCGACATTCATCTCATAATCTCTTTTACTAAAGGGATTACAAAGTAGCTTGAGGCCAATATAGTGGCTTGCTTGGGGAATGAGTTTAGAAAAGCCTGTTGTTGTAAGCTGAGAGGCAGCTCTTAGAGTTTGTGCTGCATATTGAATTATCTGATTTTGATTCTTTGAATTTGAGAAATATACTGATTTCATTTTGACCTGCCTATTAAAAAGAACAACTGTACTATTTGAAATAGTACAGTTGTGTTATTTTTAAAGCAAGTCTTATTGAATTAAAACTCTATAAATTAAGTAAAAACAATTATTTAACAATCTTTTTAAGAGCAGAAAAGGCCTCATGAGAGAGGAATTCTCTATGATCTTGCCAAAGATCTCTTACTTCTTCTTCAGAAGTTTCTTCATTTATCTGTCCAGCTACTTCAGAAAAGATGATGTTAATCTCTTCGATTTCTGAGTTGTAGGCCTGAGCTTCAGCTAATGTTAGTCCCTTCTTCTGTGCAAGTTCATTTGAAACTTCGTTGAATTCAACAGTTTGTGTGTCTTCATCAAGTAGGATTAGTCCTGTTACTAGGGCAATCTTACCTATCTTAGGGCTAAGGTCATTGGCCTTGTGACCAGCATATGTCCATCCAATACCTACAAGAGCATATTTTGCGGCAGTTCCAAACATACCAACGATGAATGCCATTGAACCAACAGCAGCTTGTGTGCTTTGGATAGCTGTTACTGATAGAAGTGAAGCGATAATCGCAGTTCTAATAAACTTCATAGTCTCTCCTCAATAATTTTATTAGTCAGGGGGTTATACCGAATGATTTATGTGCTGCAAAGGGCCATCTTGGCTTCTGTAAATTCTATCGTGTTCAGCTAGATATTAAGATTTCTTAATAGTTAAGTAACGGAATTTATTTACCGAACAGTTTCATATGGAGAGAAAGGATTATATGACCAGCTTTAGAAGAGAGGCAATCTTCAAAGCTGCTAAGAACAATACAGCAGGAAACTTCTTAACCCTAATCGGTATTTGGGTAGTGACTCCTGTTGATGAGCAGTTTAGGAGTGTGTTTATTCCTTTTGCTCTAGTGTATGGTCTTTTAAGTCTCTTAAATATTTTCTTGGGTATTAAGTATTCATCAGAGCTCGATGAAAAAACTCAAAGGATATTTGAAAAAACTTATTACTATTCTACAGGAATTATCACTACGGCCCTGGGACTATTTCTGGTTTATCAAGGTCATAAGTATGGCTTCTTATCTACGGCACACTTATCAACTTGGGTCTTTGTTTTTGCCACAATTGAGGCATGCGCTTCATACCTCTTTCACGCTCCAAGATTCTTTATTCTTATTTATATTGGAATGAACTTACCTTCTGCTATATGGCTTGTAAGTTTAGGAACTCCTACTTCATATATTATTGCTATGATCCTTGTTTGTTATGGGCCAATGATAATGAATAGGGTTAATGAATTAACTAAGCTAAGAAATCAAAATGTTTCTCTATTAGAAAAGAGTAAGGAAAGAGAACAGGAACTTCAAACATTTATTGATATCATTCCTTCTAAGCTTCTTTGGATCGACAATAACTCATATATCAGTTTAATGAACGAGAAAATGGAGAAGATCATTAAGCGTCGTGATACTTTTATTTCTCGTGATCGTTTAGGTTCATCAAATGATGAATTACTCAATGAGATATTTAACTTTCTGGATGGTGAAGAAAAGGAGAAGACTAAGGAGCTTCTGGTTTCTTCTGATGATAGTGGTGATCAAGACCGCTGGCACCTTTGTAACTTTTCTAAAGTTGACTTCGGAAAAGGTGATGAGGCCTTTGTCGTGGCCATTGATATTCATGAAGATAAACTCCTTAATGAGTCCCTTGAAAAGCAAAAGAAAATCAGTGATCAAGCTTCTCGTCTCGTTAATCTTGGAGAGATGGCATCTGGAATAGCTCATGAAATCAATAACCCCATTGCTATTGCTCAAGGAACAACCACTCTCTTAATGAATAAGATTGAGGAGGGGAAAATCTCAAATGAGCAAGTTAAAGAGAAGTTGAAGAAGATTATCTCGTCCCATGAAAGAGTGATCGATGTTATTAAAGGAATGAGATCATTTAGTAAAAAAGGGACGGCGACAGAAAAAACTGATGTTCGCATTGATGATGTACTTAAATCGACACTTGTTCTTTGTAGTGAAAGATTTAAAGATTATGGGATTAAGCTAGCTGTTGAAGAAATGCATAAGGATTATACTTATCGTTGTACAAAGCAAGATCTAAGTCAGATTATTCTTTCTCTGCTTAATAACTCTTTCGATTCCATAGAGAAGAAACAGCGAGATAGTAATAATAAAATTAATATTAAAGTTGAAGATAGTGATAAAGAGCTGTCGATTTCTGTGATTGATAATGGGATAGGAATTAAGAATCCTGACAAGATTTTTGTGCCTTTTTATACCACAAAATCAACAGGAACAGGTGTTGGGTTAGGACTTAGCTTATCCCAAAAAATTGCAAATAACTATAATGGTCGAATCGAGGCGAGCAGTACTGGAGAAGAAACAGTTTTTACTCTTATCCTGCCTTATTGAACAACAAACTTCGTATAGAAAAGTTCTTTAACCACGGCCTTCTTAAAGTGCTCGTTGATATTCTTTTTAATTCTATTTTCAAAGATTAGTTTTCCTGCAATCGAATTGAGCTCATCTGGTTCCATCCCCGCAGCGACATCAATAATAATATCGTTGATAATTGGTTTGATCTCCTCAAGCTTTGAAATATCACTACTCTTAAAGACAACCAAATGGATTTGAACATCTAGAAAACGAAGCCTTCTATTTCTCGATGTAAGATTGACTGTTAGCTTATCTAATTTATAGGATTCAGGAGTAGAGATGCCTTTAGTATCTTCTTTTAGTTTTGCAAGTTCTACTTCGTCTTTAGGTAGAGGACGCTTATAGATCATTTCCGTATAAACGAAGGTCCCAAGTGCACCAGCACTTGCTAGAAACATAAGAATTAAAAGAACTTTATCGACTGTTTTATTACCCGTCATTTTGACTCCACATTAAGATTCTAAACTTAATATGAATCAATAACAAGTCTGTGAAGATGATTCTTACTTGAGATATTTACCGACTATAATACTCAAGTCTTTTCTCTTACCTAGACATCTCGGTTTGTTGAGGCAATGTGAGAAACTATCGAGAAGAATTTCTTTTTCGTAGAAGTCAATTTGAAAAGGCCTTCTAAAAATAAAGACATGAATATAAGTGGCCATCGATTCGATAAAGTCTTTAAAAGCACCCGTACTAGAGTAGAGATTTGTAAAATTTGTCTTTTCTAGTTTTTGATAGAATTCATAAATTCTCTCTTGAGGAAAAGTCCTAGTAGAGGCCCCGTAGAATGAAATAAATTTCATCTCGTCGAGTAGAGTATCGGCCTTAGACTGAATAATTCCCTTATTATTTAACCAGCTTCTTTTAATGAAGATAAGATCTGCAATTGGTTGGCCCGCTAAGCTTTTTGGAAAGAGGTCTTCTTCGTGGCTTAGCAAAAGGGCGATGGCCTGGGAGAGTATATAGTCTATTGTATCTTTTTGAGAGTTTGTGTGACTAAGATAAGGCTCCATCAAAAAATCAGTCTTTGGCTTTCCAAAGGCCGAGTATTCTCGCCAGCGATACCAGTCGTTAAGACCCATTGAGTTGATCTCACGGTCTATAAAGAGCAGATACTTGTGAGAATCTGAGAGTTTTTGGATTGCCACGGGGACATGAAGGTCGCGAATAAGAAGTACACCTGCAACCTTATCAGAGAGATAATCATGGAGATTTTTAGGAAGCGCTCTTAGAGATTCCCTAATATCTTCCATCATAAGAGAATCTTTTGTTTTAAACTCGTGGCCTTGAATCTGATGTTGTTCTTTGAGCTCATTGACGAACTTTCGTACTTCTTGATTTTCACTAACAACTCTTTGCTCAAGGGAGTTTTTAATTTGTGTCTTCCAAGAAGCCGATTTTAAAAAATTGTGTTGTTTAAAATCTCGATTGAAACTCGAGCAAGAGATAAGGATCGTGAAAAGAATAAAATACAAAAGTCTAGACATCTATTTTACCAAAAAAAAAGGGGGCCAATAAAAGCCCCCTTAAGTATTACTTTTTAAAAACTTTTAAATCTTTAATTCAGTGTATGGAAGTTCAAGGTCTTTTGCAACTTGTTCGTAAACAAGGTCACCTTTGTAGATGTTGATACCTTTTTTGAAAGCTTCATCCATTTGCGCTGATTCTTCAACACCAAATTTCGCAATCATTCTTGCATATTTCAGTGTCACATTTGTCAGAGCGTAAGTTGAAGTCTGAGCAACTGCTCCTGGCATATTGGCAACACAGTAGTGAACGACTCCATCAACTAGGAATGTTGGGTTTTCGTGAGTTGTTGGCTTACATGTTTCAATACATCCACCTTGATCTACAGCAATATCAACAACAACAGATCCGTTATCCATTTTAGAGATCATATCTTTTGTTACTAGTTTAGGTGCTTTTGCTCCTGGTACTAGAACAGCTCCAATAACAAGATCAGAGTTAATAACGGCATTTTCAATATTTTCAATATTTGAGAATAGAGTTGTAATTCTATTGTCAAAAAGATCATCTAGTTCAGCAAGTCTCTTTGTTGATAGGTCGATTGCAGTAACATCTGCACCCATTCCCATGGCCATTTTAATTGCATTTGTTCCAGCAACTCCACAACCAATAACTGTAACTTTTGCTCTTCTTGTTCCCGGAACACCACCTAGTAGGATTCCTTTTCCACCATGATCAAGTTGAAGGTAAGCAGCACCAATTTGTGTTGCCATTCTTCCTGCTACTTCAGACATTGGTGTTAGAAGAGGAAGTGATCCATCTTCTGGTTGAATAGTTTCATAAGCAATACAAGTTGCTCCTGATTCCATTAGACCTTTTGTTTGTGGAAGATCCGCCGCAAGGTGAAGGTATGTGTAAAGAATGTGGTGAGGTTTTAATAGAGCGATTTCTCTTGGTTGAGGCTCTTTAACCTTAATAATCATGTCAGCAGTTGCAAAAACATCTTCTAGTGAAGGAAGGATTTTTGCTCCAGCATTAATATATTGCTCATCAGGGATTCCAATTCCAATCCCAGCGTTCTTTTCAACGTAAACTTCGTGACCATCATGAACTAGTTGTCTAACGCCACCTGGTACAAGACCAACTCTATTTTCATTATTTTTGATTTCCTTAGGTACACCTATTTTCATCATCAACTCCTCGAATGTAATATGCCGATAAATATAATCGTTTTGGACGACTTCGCAAAGAGAAATTTAACACTCTAGGTGCATAGTGTCGTATGTCACAAATACTTCTGTTTTATGGTTCTTAAATTCTTCTTGGCATAGTAGTTCGAGCTTGTTGTGATCAAGCCCATGACCCATGTGAATGAGTCCTGCACGCGTCGGAGCGATTTCCTTGATATACTCAAAGGCCTTTTGCGTTCCGAGATGTGTTTTGTGGCTGCCGAACTTGACGCAGTCTATTATTAAAAGATCAATTCTTCTCTTTTTGAGTTCCTTGATAATTGGGCCTGGTATTGAATTGCAGTCAATAAATATGGCCATATTCTCGTGACATATTCCTAGGCTCTTGTGGTGTCCATGAGGAAGTAGGTAGAAGTTAAACTTCTCTCCATCTATGAATTCATCACTACCATCGGCCTTGAGTTGATGAAGGCCTAATTTGGGAATTCCACCGCCAAGAATGGGCTTCTTTTCGTTAAAATAATCCTTCTCGAAAATATAGGGGAATCTGGCAGTCATGGACTTGGCACACTCTGCATGGGTAAAAACTGGCAGCGAGCGAGGTGGTGGTCCAAAACAAAAGGGCCTGAGGTCATCTATACCGTGTAGGTGATCTGCATGATCATGGGTTATGATGGTGTTTTCAATATGTTTGATATTGGCGCGAAGAAGTTGACTTCTAAGGTCGGGAGTTGTGTCGATGAGAAAGTGTTTTCCCTTTTTCGTTTGTAGAAAGAAACTTGTTCGAAAGCGTTTATTTTTAGGGTTATCAGAGGTGCAGACCTCACATGAGCAACCCAACATTGGAACGCCTGTACTTGTTCCCGAACCTAGAATATTTAGTTTTGTTTTCATAACTTTATATTGCCAATAAATACCGAAATTTTTAAGCTATTTATAATAAAAAATAGGAGTTTTATATTATGTCACGTAGTGTCTATGGAATGATTCTCTCTTTGCTTCTTGTATCTTGTACAAACATGATTGAGACAAAGAAGAATGAAAACAAATTTGCAGGAAGCTTAAGTGAACTTAACCTCAATTTAGAGGTCACAAAGAGAACGCTTTCAAATGGGATGAAAGTCCTTATCTCTGAAAATCATAAGTTACCGATTTTCTCTCTTTATACATATTATGATGTTGGTGGAAGATACGAGTATCCAGGAACAACTGGTTCAACTCACTTCTTAGAGCATATGCTCTTTAAAAAAACTAAGAATAATCCTGCTGGAACATTCTCTAAGTTTATTGAGAGCAATGGTGGTAACTCGAATGCCTACACAACATTTGATAACACAGTCTATTATGAAAATGTTCCAAGTTACACGATTGAAGAGATCATCAAACTTGAAGCTGAGAGAATGGAGAATCTTGAGCTTGAGCCAGAGGCCTTTGAAAAAGAAAGACAGGTTGTTCTGGAAGAGAGAAAGATGAGATATGAGAATAGTCCACGTGGTCAAATCTTTCAGGCCATGATGAAAACTATTTTTGAAGGAACTCCTTATGGAGGTTCTGTTATTGGTGATGCTAAAGATGTAAAGAATCTTTCACGTGAAAAGATGATGGAATTCTATAAAGACTTCTATGCTCCTAATAATGCCATTATGGTTATTGTTGGTGATGTCGATACAAATGCAGTTATCGATTATCTTGAAGATCAAATTGGTAAGATTAAGGCCAATGATAAGCTTGACGCTTTAAAGGCCAAACTCGATCAGAAATCGAGATATATCTCTAAGGCCAAACTTCCAGTTGTTAAAAAGATTCATGGGCAAAGTGCAACGCCAATGTTCACTTTAAGTTATCCAGCTCCAGGTATTGGAACAGAGGAAGGATACGCTCTTGATTTTCTGGCAAGTATCCTTGGGACAGGAGCGAGTTCTTATTTAACTCAAACTTTTGTAACAAATAGACGCCCGAAGCTTGAAAGTATTTATGCAGCTAATTACACGTTAAAGAATAGTGGTGTTTTCTTTATTCAAGGACAACTTCTGGATAAGGTAAATCTTAATAAATTTAGAAGAAGTCTTATGAAGAGTATTTCTAAGTCATGTCATCAGGCCGTGACGGAAAGAAATGTTCAAAAGACTAAGAATATTCTCCTTGTAAATTACTATAGCAATATTCAAACAAATGCAGGGCTTGGGAGTTTCTTAGGTTCAAATGAATTCTTCTATGGGGATTACAAGAAGTATGAAGAAGAGTTGGCCATTTACAACTCGATGGATGTTGAAAAGGTGAGAGCTGTTTGTCAGAAGTATTTGAGTCCGAAGAAAGCAGCATTTATTTCTGTTTGGAAGAAACATAGAAAGTAATTAGGAATGACTATGAAAAAGATATTATTAAGTTTAATTTTAACATTTACGATTCAGGCCAATGACATCGAAGACAAAATCTCAAAGATGATGTGGGATGGAATTGAAGTGACATGGCTAGAAGACGATAGATTCCCTACATACGATGTGATTTTCTATTTTGCAGATGGGGCCCTTTCTGATGGTGTCAGAAAAGGGGAGACTGATACAATGTTCTCTCTCATGCAGACAGGGACGAATCGATTCACTCAAAAAGAAATTGCCGATAACCTTGATTTCTATGGGGCAGATGTTTCAGGAAAATCAGTTCACGAGTATTCTACTTATGCTGTTTCAGGACTTGCTAAAGATATCATCCCAACGATGAAGAAGGTTTGCCATCTTTTCAAAGATTCAATCTTTCCTGAAAAAGAAGTTGCAAAGTTTAGAAGAGCTGCGATTAGCTCGAGAAGAAACCTTGTGAACTCACATGGGAAACTTGCTTCATTAGCATTTAGAGAAATTAGCTTAAGTGGTTCACCATTTTCTTTTCCAGTTCAAGGTAAAATTTCAACAATTTCTAAAATTAGATCAAAACACCTTAGAAATAAACTGAAATACTTCAATGAGAAAGTTAAGAAAAAAATCTATATCTCAGGTCCTAAGAAAGCGCTAAATATTAAGAATATTGTTCTAAATGAGTGTGGATGGAATACTAAGGCAGAATATCAGAGAACGGTGAGTTATAAGTATAAGGCGAAGAAACCTAAGATTCATCTGATTACAGTGCCAAAGGCGAATCAAGCTCAAGTCGCGATGGGAAAATTCCTTGCCCCTGGAGAATTTGATAACTTTGAAACTCTTGGTCTTACTGGTCACTATCTCGGTGGCGGTTTTACAAGTGTTCTTATGTCAGAGCTTAGAGTAAAAAGAGGACTGACATATTCGGCCTATGCCTATGCTGGAGGTCAAAAAGAATATGGACGTGCCGTTATCAATACATTTACTAAAGTTGAAACTATTGATGAGTTACTCTCTGTGACAAAGAATGTTCTTAAAGAAAAAGGCGAAGGGAAAATTACTCAAGAAGAGCTCCTCACTGTTAAGAAGAGCCTTAAGGGTGGATTCCCATTCCAATTTGAAAGCTCGTCTAGCTTCATCAAAGAGCTTCTATTTTTAGATCACGTTGGGCATAGCTATAAGAGATTCTTCAACTATAATAAGACACTTGATAGTGCTACAGTTCAAGATGTTGCACAGACTCACAAAGAGTTTTCCCATATAATGGAATTGACGTCGTCGTTCTTGGAGAAAAATCATTGGCCAAGAAGTTAAGAAAACTTGGTACCGTTCAAATTCATTCTTACAAGAAATTTCTATAAACTGCTCCCCTTAAATGGGGATCAGTCCACCCAAATAATCCAGATTATAAAAACAAATAAAGATGTCGATATGCGCTTGCAGCATATCGACTCTCTTTGTTGAGCACCAACTCTTTCTGATTAACCTGTTAATATGAGCACGAAACATGGCGCACGTATGATTCAGTGTAAAAAGTGGATCAAAGTGCTGGCGCTTGAGTTCTCCTTGTCCTGCCACACAAGATCTCCCTCCTTTGTAGCGTTTGTGCTCTTGTGAGGAAAAATATTTTGCGACTATTTTTGGATAAGTATTGTGCTCATCAGATTCAATCAGAGCATCTCTATCAATTGTTCGATAAATTTTTTCCATCAAACGATTGAGCCCTTGTTCATGGTGA
>NZ_AUNJ01000110.1 GCF_000447775.1 Bacteriovorax sp. DB6_IX | reverse complement strand
AAATTATCTCTTTGCAGGACAGTCTATTGCGAAAGTCTCAAAGAAAGTAAATATCAGTGAAAGCAAACTCAGAAGAATCATGAATTCTGAAACTAGCCCTACTCTAGATAGCATTTTACAAATTCTCTTTTCTTTCGATCAAATGGAGGCCTTTGCACTTATTCACGAACTTACTGATGGAAAGCCGATTCCTTCATTGGCAGAGGAAAAAGAACGTTCAGATCTTATTGTAAAAAGTTATCATGAAAACCCGCTCTGGGCTTAATTCTCATATGCCTTGA
>NZ_AUNJ01000109.1 GCF_000447775.1 Bacteriovorax sp. DB6_IX | reverse complement strand
AAAAAGACTCGAAGTCTCTACCGTCACGCGGGGATTCACGCGGCCGGTGTTATTATTACAAACCTTCCTCTGGTAGAGTATTGTCCACTTTTTAAAGGGGCAAAAGGGGAGAAGGTTGTTCAGTTTGACAAAGACTTTTCTGAGCAGATTGGACTTTGTTAAAATTTTGACTTCCTTGGTCTTTAAAAACTCTGACAGTTATTGA
>NZ_AUNJ01000108.1 GCF_000447775.1 Bacteriovorax sp. DB6_IX | reverse complement strand
GAAAAAGCACCTGGAACCGATTTCCTGAATACGGGGGCCTTTTTTATTTGTGGCGACTGATTGGGCATTGTAGCTTCGGCAACGTCGTGGGTGGCCCTCACGATGAGGGTCCCCCGCGTGGCCACGATGGCCAAAAAGCGGGGTCACCAACTCTGCATACAAAAAAACCTACAATTCTCACGATCCCACTTCACAAGAAATCCATGCTCTTTAGGCCTATAAAAGTTAACTTGAACTTCTTGAGAATCTTTGGTCTCTCTGTGCAAAAGTATCACCTTATTTAACAGCTTTAAGTCTAGAGGATTTGGAAGTCTAATATCCTCAAGCTTAGGTGTTCTCTCTTTTCGATTCTCCACTTCTCTTCTAATTTGGGAAATAAAGATAATGATGCATTTATTTTCTTTGGCAAAGTTTTTTAGTTTCTCAACTTGTGCTTGAAGTGGAGGATTGACCCTCTTCTCATCAAGCATTTGAAGATAATCAATAACGACAAGCGAACCTTTTGAAACTGTTGGTGTGATTTTTTCTATTATATAATCGGCACTAATATCATTTGAGTAGTCGACTGCAATATATCCTAAGTGGGAATTTCCTGGGTAGCCCAAACTCTGATCAAAGTTCCCAATAGTCTCATCATAATTTGCAATTCGCCCTGCTATATCTTTATGGTTTTCTGCGAGGGTAAAGAAGTAATTTGATGCTGATTTTCTTTGAACGGCCTGGACAAAGAGTCCAATGCTAAAACTTGTCTTCCCCATTCCCGGTCTGGCACCAATAAGAACAAGGTCTCCGGGATTAAAGAATTCTAATATTTCAGAATAGGACATTGGATAAGGATCAGAGTTCTTAGCTTTTAATAATGACCAAGAACTGTAGCCTTCTCTTTGTGCAATTTTATTTAAAGCTTCAGCTGTTGAGAGCGATTGACTCTTTTTAAGTTCTTTCGACCTGTGATTTTAAAATGTGAATTGGTGATGATAGTTTCATCTAATACCTCCATATTAAGGCCCATTAAACATTCCCTTCTTCTGCCTAATCCTTATTAAAGGTTAGATGATTTCAAATGACACTATTCGACACTTAGGTGCTTTCCCACTGAAGGGGGGGTGGCATGAATATGATACCAATAAATTTATTATGATTTAAACTCTAATAAAAATCAATCACCTCTAGCTCAGTAAACTCCAAGTCTTTGAAACTAGACTTCAAATATCATACTATTCATGTCAAATTATTGAACTTTGATTTTGTGATGATCCTAGGGCGGAAATTAAGGCGAAATTTACGGAAATAGTTTACAATAAGGAATATAGGTTAATTTAGGAGAAGTTTATATGTCTGAGAATAAGGCACCAGTAGCTAAAAAGAAGAAAACTGAAAGTTCTAATATTTTCTTATCTGTAGCTCTATTACTTATTATAGGAGTTATGGGATATCTGGTTGTTGACCTTAAGAAGAAACTCTC
>NZ_AUNJ01000107.1 GCF_000447775.1 Bacteriovorax sp. DB6_IX | reverse complement strand
ACTCAGCGTTATTGCCAAATGACCTTTCTTGATCAGAGTGTAAAAGAGATCTTCCCATGGAGAGTTATCTTCTTTGAAAATACACTTTCTGTTATTGGTGAAGATATTCGTACTAAGCAACTTATTACAATTGAAATTGATCAAATTGATGATATTGAAGTACGTGGTAGTGACTATCGCTCTCTCTTTTCACGACTTGAGGTAGAGGACTTTATCAATGCGATGAGGGCCGTTGCTGGAAGTGATGAAAGGTTAGTGCTAAAGATCAACTGCGGAGAGGATATCTCAATGCCAAGTGATGTGATCTTCTTGGGAAATCCTTATACTACGACTAATCAATATGGAGATATTATTTGGGCGGCATCAGTAGAAACCTCCACTTATCTTTTTGAATGGCTCTATTCAATCAAGGATAAGATATCCATACTTGATCCAAGTTCTATAAAGAATGACTTTGAAAACTTTTGTGATGAACGTAAAGCAGCTTAATTAAAGGGTTTTGAAAATATTTCTTATTTAAATGAACTGATGGTTTTCGATCCTTCTTTTTTCAGGTAACTTAAATGTATGAAGAAAAATATCTTTCTCCTTTCATTTATACCTGCCCTTGTTTACTGGTACTTAGAAGAAACTCAAACAATCGAAGTAGCTGTTATTGGGGGACTCTCTCTTGCAGTCATAGAGGTTCTTTTTGAGAAGATATTCACAAAACATGTTCACAGCTTATCAAAGATGAATCTTATTCTTTTACTCATCCTTGGCCCAATTTCTTTAATTGGAAAAGATGGGATTTGGTTTAAGCTTCAGCCATTTTTTACGGGTGTTCTACTTTTTGGTTACTTGATGTTCAATCTTTCTAAAGGGGAGAGTCTTCTTTGGAAGATGACTGATGAACTTAAGCTTAAGAATAAAATGCCTGAAGTTATTTTGAAAAAGCTTGAAAAGCATTTGGCCTATTTCTTATTGGCCTTTGCATTCTTTATGGCCTACTTAGCAAAATTTGAAACAACTTCGACCTGGGCTTTCTTTAAGACAATTGGTTTTTATATCGTCTTTGCAGTATTTATGTTGGCAGAAGTCTTTGTGCTAAGAAAGAGTATGAGAGAGTATCTTGAACAACAGTATCTTGAATCTATAAACGATTCATCAATCTAAATCAGGTCTTTTTCCGACAGGGTAGCTTCCAATAATTTTGATATTTGATGCATCTTTCTTAAGATCTTGCAGGCACTGCTTTATATTTGGCTCTTGAATTGCGCCCATAAAATCAATATAGAAAATATACATAAAAGGATTTTCTGGAATAGGGCGTGATTCAATCTTTGTTAAGTTTATTCCATTCTTTGAAAATTCCTGTAGGCATCCTAAGAGTGCACCAGGGTGGTGCTTTGTCGAGAAGGCGATACTTGTTTTTTCCTGTCCAATACCTGTCGGAATATCATTTTCTCTTACAAAAACGAGGAAGCGTGTAATATTGTTTTCGACTTTCTGGACCTTATCGTTAAGGATTTCTAGCCCATAGTACTCACTACAAAGACGTGATCCAATTGTTGCCTCATCGAGGACTTTTCTCTCACTGAGTAGCCTCGCTGATCCCGCCGTATCATATTCTGGAACAGGCTTTAATCCATTGGCCTTAAAGAAGTCGTGACACTGAGCTAGGGCAATCGGGTGTGAGTGAACAATATTTATATCTTCAAACTTTGTTCCAGGATTGACGAGTAGGCAGTGATTAATCGGAAGATAAACTTCACCTATGGCAAAGAAGTTATGCTTGAAAATGAGATCCATATTGATATCAACATTTCCAACAATACTATTTTCAATTGGAAGAATGGCCGCACCAACTTCCTTATTTTCTAGCGCAAGACAAACGTCTTCACTTAAATCAATACCAACGGGTTGAACTTTCTCTTTACCAAAAAAGCGATAGAGGGCTTCTTCTGAATAAGAACCTTTTGTTCCTTGGAATGCGACTTTCAATTTTCTAACCTCGAGATCACTCCTTTTAAAGAGTGTAAGAATGTTTCGCGAGTCTCTTTTGCGTGGCGATTATACTTATTCATATCTTCAAATAGTTGCCAAGAATCATTTTCAACAGTTTCTAGGATTTTGAGAAGTCTACGATAACCTTTAGTATCAATTTCTAAGCGATGAGCATCAAAATCAATAAGACTACGTCCTATAAGGTGAGTCAACACAAGAGTATTTGCTATTTGTTTGTCGTGCTCTTCAGGTGTTGATTCTATTGTTTTTATTCCGTGGGATCTAAGATAAGTTGAGATCTTATTGTAGAGTTCTTGATCAATTCTCACTGGGCAAACAGCGATCTTTGTACCAAAGAGTGTATCCTTGGCCGAGTCTGGTCCAAACATTGGGTGAGTGGCCAGGATTTGAATATCCTTTGAAAGATGTTTCATCATAATATCAACAGGCATCTCTTTGACAGAACAGACATCAACTAAAAGAGTCTCTTTCTTTAAAAGTGGAGCCATCTTCTTAATACAGTTTTCAAATTCACTCATTGGCACAAAAGGAATGACGATAGGGCAATCACAAGCTTCTTCAAAAGTCGCTGGAGTTGCACCAATCTTTTCTATCTCGCTACTGTAGTCGTGAAGATCATGTACTAAGAGAGTAAAGTCTTGAGACATGTATTTAGAGATAAGACTTCCTAAACGTCCAAAACCAATGATTCCAACTTTCATGCTTTGAGTACCTCACTCATTCGATTAAATGCTTCTTCGATTTCGCTCTTCGTTGCTGTGTAAGCAAGACGAATATAACCTTCTTGGCCAAATGAAATTCCAGGAACAAGGGCAACCTTAGCTTTTTCAATAAGGAACTCAACCATATGAGCACTATCTTTAACTAAGCCCGATTGAATATATGGATTAATATCTAGGAAGAGATAAAAAGCGCCCTCTGGTCTATGACATGGAAAGAGCTTTGAGAAGAGTTCATAGCTCAAATCTCTTCTCTCTCGCATCTCTTTTAAAAGAGGTGTGACAATTTCATCTTCAGATTTGAGTGCTTGGGCCGCTCCATATTGAGAGAAGGGAGCAATATTTCCACAAAGGTGTCCTTGAAATCTATCTATATGGGAGATCAATTCTTCATTCGCAATCATGTATCCAATTCTAAAACCTGTCATACAAAAAGTTTTTGAAAAACTTTGAACACAGATCGTTCTCTCAAAGAGATCCTGACTAAGTGTTGAAGGAGTTACAAATTCTCCGTCATAGACAAGAGCTTCATAGGCCTCATCAGAAATAATAAAGAGATCATGCTTTTTCGCAAGCTCTCCTAATGCCGTTAGTTCATCTCTTGTATAAACGACACCTGTAGGGTTATTTGGAGTATTGATATAAATGACTTTTGTCTTTTCTGTAATGGCCGCTTCAATCTTTTCTAGGTCAAGATGGAAGTTTTCTTTACTGTCGACAAAGACATTTACTCCTCCAGCTAACTTTACTGATTCAGGAATAGTTACCCAGTATGGGATAGGGATGATAACTTCATCTCCTTCATCTAGAATGGCTTGGAAAGCATTATAAAGAACTTGTTTTGATCCGTTTCCAACGAGAATATTTTCTTCTGAAATTTTTCGGCTGAATTTTCTATTATAGTAACGGGCAATCTCTTCTCTAAGAGAGTCTTCTCCTCTAACGAGAGAGTATCGCGTTTTTCCCTCTTTTAGGGCCTTGACGGTTGCTTGGATAACTTTATCCGGTGCTTGAAAATCAGGCTCTCCAACATTGAGTCCAATGATGTGCTCACCATTCTTTCTTAACTTGGCAATCTTCGCCGCGATAGCAATACTACCAGACGGCGCAATAGCAGAAATTCTCTTGGAAACTTCCATGTTCCTCTCTTTGGATAGTTGAATTTAAGATTTTCTATTTCTTATCTTTTTCGTCAGACTTTGTTGGAAAATCATTCATGATTTTTGTTTGTTGTCTCACTGATTCAGTATGAATGACATGGAAGATATCTTCAATGTATTTTTCGTCTAGACCTAGTTTTCTTCCTAGTTCTGAGCGATTTTTCATCACAGCATCCATTCTTCCAATTTGAAGAGGAGTAATATTATTTTCTTTCTTTGAGAGACCAATTTCTTTTACAATATTCATTCTCATATGAAGAAGCTCAAGTATTTCTCTATCAGCTTCATCAATTTTTGCTCTTAGCTTTTCGAGAGAGTCTTCAAATGTCTTGTCTTCAGTTCTTTCGTTTCGAAGAGAAAGAGATCCAATAATATTTCT
>NZ_AUNJ01000106.1 GCF_000447775.1 Bacteriovorax sp. DB6_IX | reverse complement strand
CTCATTTGAGAGAGAGTCGGCCAGGATAAATACCGAAGCTGTCTCATTATAAATCCTTGTGTTCTCTTTCCAGTAACTTGAGTTCTTGAGCTTTTCAAAGTTATTGGCAATGAAATTAGAATCTTCAATTTTTCCATGATCACGATAGAACTCGACAAGCTCGTCATAGACGGCCTTATTATCTTGGCTCAGAAGACTCTTTTGATATTTATTTAAGTAATCTTCTACCGTATCGTATTTCGCACTCTTTTGTAGAACTTGCAGAGCAAGTTTAAGAGACGTTAACTGGAACTGCTTACCAATCATATTGAATTGATCTTTTTTAAGCAGCTCGAGTATTTTATTCGAGATCTGATCATCACATGAAAGTTTAGAGACATCTGACTCATCAAAAACGGTTGGTGGATCGACCACTTCTGGCTGCTCTACCACAGGCTCCTTTTGAGATTCCAGATAATCTTCATAAAGCTTTTTAAGCTCAGCGATTCTTTGCTTAGTCACATCAGTGTAAACCTTATCTGCACACTCTTGAGTTGGTGTTTCAGCACATTCGGCCTTAAGTCTTTCATTGTAGAGATCATCATACTTCTTAATAATTTTACTAACCTTGTCTTGAAAATCCTTATCCTTAATTTTATTAAGTTCCTCTAAGAATTTAATATTTGCCTCTTTCTCTTCATCACTTAGAAGAAGCTTAGGCACGATATTTTCAAGAACTAATTCTTTTGGTTTCTCCTCAACTTCTACAGGAGCTGGATTACCATTGGCCATCTCGGCCATTTTCTTTCTCTTTAAAGTATTAATACAGGCCTGATACTTATCCTCACTCTCATTTTCACAGAGCTTCAGATCCTCTTCAGTTAGAGGAATTGAATTTGGATCAATCACATCACCAACTTCACTATCTTTAGGCACAACTGGTTTAGGATTAGTAATCTCTGGCTCCACAACTTCTTTAGGGGCCTCAATAATAATTTCACCTTGTGGTACAACAGGTTTTGCAGGGGCCACTACTGGTGCCGGTTTTTCGACAGGTGCAGGTGCAACTGGAACAACAGGTTTTGCAGGAACTGGTTTTGGAAGAGGTGGGAGAACTTTTACAACTGGTGCCTCCACAACCTTTCGATCAACAATCTTTGCACTATCATTTAGGAAATCAACATAACCATCAAGAACATCACCATCATAACCAAACTTGATGGCCGATCTTGTATAGGCCTCTTTAAGAAGGTCCATTGAGACATCAATATCAGGATCTTTTGAATCATTCATATCTTGATGAATATTTCCTAGACTCTTACCTTTGAAGTCTCTTCCCATCTGCTCACACTTTTTAATATCAGCACGAGCGTAATTATAATCTTCTCTGACTCGAATTTTACAGATCGCCGATACAACCACAGGTGTATCAAGCATTAAACGTCTTTCATAAGAGTCCGCTCTTCCCTCTTCATTATCATAGTTAGAGACAACGAGATCCATTTCACCTTCAGTCATTGCATAAGGATCTTTAGGCACTTCTGGTTTAGCAGGCTCAGGCTCTTTTCCATAATCAGGGTAGAACTCTTTGACATAGGCCTGAGACCCTTCCAAGAAGAATGTCTTATACTTACCATTATCTCCGTAGAGATCTTCAAACTCTGATCTTAAGTGTCGTGAGAGGACAACATAGCGTGGAATTTTAACACTTCGTCTATCCATAAGAGCGAATTGTTTATTCATACTTCTTCGTACTTGTTCGAAGTTTTCCCCTTCGATATCATTTGAATAGCGACGACAGGTTCCCGTTTTGTTAATACCATCTTTATCAATGAGATCCATACAGAGATTGTAAAAGAGCTGCTTGCGATCTTTTGCCAGACGAGACTTAAAACCATTAAGTTCACCTTTGATCTGGGCGCGCATCTGCTCATTTGCCAGGGCGGTATTTCCAACACCTGCAATCTGACTTAGGGCCAATAATAATAGCATTTTCTTATTTAAGAATTTCAAAACGGTTCTCCATTGTTCTCACAACAATACTCTTCAACTCATTTTATCGGACACATTTACTCAAATATTTAATTTTTAAGGTTTATATACCTACTTTCAAGGACTTATTGTTTTACACTCTCTATCCATCTCCCTATAATTGTCCTCAATAAGGAGCCAATATGAAGAATTGGGCATTGATCACAGGAGCAAGTTCTGGCATAGGATTGGCCATTGCTAAAGAGCTAGCAAACCGAAACTATAATCTTATTATTCATGGAAGAAATGAATTCGCACTTAACAAACTTAAAAGTGAGCTCGATTCATCAAATATTGAAATCAAGATTATCACGGCCGACCTTAGTATAATGGAAGAGACCAAGGCCCTTATACAAGAAGTAAGAGATCTTCCTCTCTCAATTTTTATCAACAATGCCGGTTTTGGTGTCGCCGGAGATTATGAGCAGACAAATTTAGATGAAGAGTTTGCCCTCACCAATACCTTGGTCAGCTCTCCCATGTATATGACTAAAGAGTTAATCCCTATTTTAAAAAACTCTCCTGCGTCCTATATTCTCAATGTCTCAAGTCTTTATGCTTTCTTTGCAGTTCCAAAGCAGGCCATCTACGGTGCAGCGAAGGCCTTTCAACATTCATTCTCAAAGGCCCTCACAAGAGAGCTCTCGCAAACAACAATTAGCGTATCCTCACTTTGCCCAGGTCTGACTTATTCTCAATTTAGAACACGTCAGGGAAAGAATGAAAAGAAACACTTTGTTGGACTCACAAGTGAAGAAGTTGCAAAAATAGCGATGAATAAAATGTTTGCAAAGAAAGTGACAATCGTCCCGGGACTCTTTAATAAGTTCATGTCTATTGTGATTCCCAATCTACCAGATAGATGGGCCATTGCGATTATTCATAAAATGAATTCATCAAGAGGATTCTAAGCCCCCTCACTATCATAGCGCTCAAAAATGAGATCCCAACTATCGTCTTCTAGGCGATCAAGTTCTTTGATCATCTCAATTTGATCAATGATCTTCTTTCTCTCCATTTGATAAGTTTGATTAGGGTTATAATTGAAAGTATAGATTGATAGCGCTAGCACAAAACTGAATGCCAGCGTCGACTTCCATATGATGGGGTTTGAGTTCTCCTGATCAGAAGAAAGCTTCTTAGTCTCTCGATAAAAATTCTTATCAAGCTCAGCTGGAAACTCGTGAGAGGTTTTTTCTTTAAGAATTTTTTCTATATCCTTTTTATTTTGACCCATTGGCCTCTCCCATACATTCATTAACGCAATCTCTTAAGGCCTTCTTCGCCTTATTGATTAGCGCTTTCACCGAAGATAGAGACTTATTCATAACTTCAGCAATCTCCTCGTAGCTCATCTCACTATAGACTCTCAAACTCAAGGCTTCACTATATTGAGGAAGCAAATTCTTAAAGCATTTTTCAAGAACCGCTCTTTCAATCTTATCATCGATTAACACTTCCATCTCACTTTCTCCTGAAGAAATTTCCACCTCTTCGGTTTCAGCGAATTTCAAGGGATCTCTCTTTCTAAGGAGGTCAATCGTCTGATTGCGAGCAATCGTCCATATCCAAGTTGTCAGCTTATACTCTGAACGGTAGAGCATTCTCTTCTCATAGGCCTTGAACATCACGTCCTGCACTAGCTCAATGCCCTGTTGCTCTGAAACCCCGCAATGTCTAATATAATTATAGAGTGACACCTTCAATCTCTCATAGAGGAATTCAAAGGCCTTAATATCGCCAGATTGAACAAGCAGCATCAACTCCTCATTCTCCATCCCCTCATATACTTGGTATACGGAACGTTGAGATAAAAGTTTCTCAAAAAACTTCATTCTGTTGCCAACTGCTTGAATTTACGAAAAGGACCCGCGTACCTAATAGTGGATAACTGCTTCATATGGAACACGCACACTTCCTCTTTCAAAGGCATTATTAATCATATTGGCAGAGGGATAGTTTCCAAGATTGATATCCAGATAGGTTCTTAGAATATCCATGACCCCTTGCGTACAATTTGTCGTTTGTATAAAGAGCTTTCCTTCTTTTTCAATGGCCGGAATTCTTATTCCTGCACTTTCAAAGAATTTCTCTCCGCCTTCTTCAACTAAAGTTGCCTTGATCTTGGCCTTATTCTTACTCTTTCCAACAATCTTGAAACCACCAGAAACTTCTGTCACTTCCTCGATACCACCCCAGGCATCAAATGGAGGAAAGTTTCTTTGACGGATAGTCTTAATATATTCAGTAATTCGTTGATTGAGCTCTTTTATCTGGGCCCTATTAAGTCGATAAACTCTTCCCGTCGCGCCATTTCTAAAACCAGAAAAGGCCTTATCAGTAGTCATCGATGCGCCAAGAGCATAATTATCGATTGAGTAGTGATTCTTTCCGACACGCAACTCGACATGCCCAGTTTGTCCAATATTGGCATAGGCCACTTCAAAAGTATTCTCTAAGTAATTTGAATAAGCTGAACTCTCTCGTGACTCACCTTTAACAAAACGATAAGTCGGCACCGTATAATCGGCCTTCTCTGGAGTGAAATCATCCCCTCTTTTAAAGAACTCTAACTCTGGTAAGTAACTATATTTAACATCACGCTTCTCCCCCTTAATTGTATCGCTGAGTCTTTGAAAGAACTCTGAATATTTAGACTCTTGTGCCCATGATGCAATAAGAACTTGAACCTTCTTCAACGTCTCTTCATTAACATCCATCACTCCAACTTCATCCATTAGTTTTTCGATCTCTCTAATGAATCTCTTTTGGGCCGTATCAGTTCTTGCCATATAAGTAGCAAGTTCATTCTCACTAAGAACTTCTTTCACAGGATGATTCTTCCAGTCTCTTAAAGGATAGAGTAAACGATTTTCAAGAGTGGCCCCTGAACGAGCACCACCAACACGCTTCACCTCTTTTGTAATTTCATCATTAAGTGAAATAAAGAAGAGTTCAAAGTCATCCATTTTATCTGGACTTATATCATATTGCTCTAAAATATTTCTCATCGTCTTGATTGAAGTCTGTGGCGTTTCAGAGAACTTCTTATAGTGATCAAGGCCACCATAGTTTTCGAGATCTCCAGCAAGCTTCACCATTGCATCAAAGAGGTGGCGATCTCTTTTGTGGAATTGCCTTAACTCAAAGCCCATCTTCCCTTCACCATAGGGATAGTTCACACGAAAGTTTGGTGCAAAGACGGCCTTTGTCCCCGCAGTTTTAAAATCTGTTACTCCATCGGCCAAATTATCCTCATAGACTTGTATACGACTCGCAATGGTCTCATCAATAGGCCCTAGCGAGTGGTGAATAAGGTTTTGCGAAGGAGTTTTAGTATTATCTTTTAAATATCTCTTAAATCCATTTTCTAAGCTTGCAAGCTGAGCTCTGTCATACTCAAAGATGGTATAACCAGCTAGTCCATCCAATTGCATTCTGGCATCCATCACCACATGAGATTGAAATGATGCTACACCAAAGTGTTCGACAAAGTAAGTTAAAAGGTCATTAAAATCCCCTAGATTATCAAAGATCATATCATTACCTTCAATCGTTCCGTGAGGTTCAATAAAGAGCCCTTCAGGAAGTTTCGGGTGGGCACTAGAGAGTCTAACGAGAAAGTGATCAACATCGTCTTGATTCTTTTGCGCCTCTTTAGCTAACTCAAGTCTTTTCTCAAAACTTAATTGGTGCCACTGCTCTTCAGGAATTGTCTTAACCCTATACGAGTTCACAATGGCCGGGTTTTCACTGAGCTTCAATTCAAACTCAAGTCCATAACTCAATGGCAATGACTCATCAGCGCCAAAGTATTGCTTCTTATAAAGTTTCTTATCTGTATTACTTCCTAAGAGAATATCGCGACCAATAAAGTTTCGAATTAACTTCTTATGTGAAGGACTTAGATCCCCTGTAGAGTTTAATTGCTTTTCAAGGGCCACGCGATCTTCAAGAAATGGAATTTCATGAATTTTCTGCAATAACTTCTTACGCTCAGAATCAGTAAGCTTCTCCCCTTCATCTAGACGAAGAAGAATCTTCTTTATTTGTGATTTTGAAGTCCCACCAAAAATATCTGAGACCAAACTCTTACAAGACTTAGCAAAACTTGCAAACGACGCAGTCTGTCTATAGTTGCGCTGTCCCTGAGGGCCAAAGGTTGAACATGAATAGAGGGTAATGAAGATTAGAATACTTAGCTTTTTCATAGAGAACTTATCGGAAAAAGATATAAATATTTTAGGTACTTAGCTAAAACACACAGCAGCACAAGTCATTGTATTTACAGTGTTTATTTTCTTACAAGCTATTACATTACGCACCGAATACCTAGGCAAAACGCTCAGACTTTCCTATCATATTGCCCACACAATAACGGAGAACACACACGTGAAAACAACAACTATGAATCTTTCAGAGATTAAGCTCTCTAGTGAATACTTACGATTAGACACAGACGTAGACTCTTTAAAGAAGAGTATCGAGAAAGTTGGGCTAATTAACCCACTCACTGTTAATACTGAGAATGAGCTTCTTGCCGGAGCGAGAAGATATCAAGCAGTAACAGCTCTAGGATGGGAAGAAGTTCCAGTCCATGTAGTTGATAGACAAACTCTTGAACAAGAACTCATCTCTATTGATGAAAACCTTGTAAGAACTCCACTTGATAAATTAGAATTTGAAAAATGTCTTAACAGAGGTAGAGAAATCTATGAAGAACTCAATCCTCTTGCCAATAAGATTGAAGTTTCTGCTAGAGACCTAACTCCAGAAGAGAAGAAGAAAGAAAAAGAGCTCGAAGAGCAAGATCAAGATTCTTTCGCGGCCGTCACAGCAGAAAAAACAGGTCTTTCTAAATCAGTAATCAAAGGTGCTATTAAAAGAGATGCCCTTGCTTCTGATGCCGTCAAGGCCGCAAGAAGAGCTGGAACAATCAATGCTAGCCAGACAAATGAGATCATTAAACTAGATAAAGAAGTTCAAGAAAGAATCCTTCCTGTTATTGCAGATAAAACTGTTAAAGACGCTAAGAAAATTATCACAGCGGCGAAGTCAGGGGGAATGGATGCTGCAATTGAAGAGTCAGAAAATATCATTCCTCTTCCAAAAGAGTATGCCAATCTTAAAAACCTTGCAAAGCGAGTGAATAAGAATCTATCACGTATTCTACTTGAAGAACTTGCTTATGAAGGGCCAGAGTTGAAATCAATCAATAAAGAAGTTTTCAAACTTAAAGAAAACCTCGACACATACTTTAGAATGATGAACTTAGAAGCACCATCGGCGCCGTCAGTTTCTGCACCAGCAGCAGAGCTAACAGTCTCGCCAATTGAAGATGATACTTTTAACCCAGAGTATATGAATAATGATTCTGGAGCTGATGAATTCTCGAGCTCACTATAGACGAAAGGCCTGCTTATGCGGGCCTTTTCTTTATGAAAATAGGTAAGAATTTAATCATAAAGAAAATAAAACTCAGCGTCCAAAATCCCATCGAGACATGTAAAAAGCGAGTAAAGACATCTCCCCAAAATAACGGAACAAAAACTCTTAGCACAATACCTAGAATCAAAGAATAAAAAGAGAGTCTTATTAAGAGGCTCCCCTCAATTTTTCGCCCACTGTGGCCAAGAGAGGCCCTTGTCATAATGGCCAAGGCAAAACAGGCCAGTGCTCCTGCAAAAAGAATATGATAAGAGCTCTTCCCAACTTCAAGTGACTCAAAGAAGAGATTAAAAAGGCGCATTCCGAAAAAGAGCGTCAGCAGCGAATGGGCCATGACTAAAATTGAAAGCATGATCTCTTTAAACATCTTGATATTCACAAGTTTAAGACTTCGATGAATCATGAGCAAAAAGCTTAAAAAAGAGAATATTTTTTCTCCCATACTGAAATCTGAAAGATAGAAAATAAAGCTAAACAAACAACACAAATATGTGATGATTTCAACTCTATTATTCAAACTTAAAACTGGGGCACCTAACTTATTATTGGTAAAAAAGGGAATCAATCGCCCTGAAAAAATAAAGAGTAGTGTAAAGAGACTTAATCCAGCAAACTTATAGGAAAAGCTCACCCACGCACTCTCTTGCATAAGGGCCCCGTACAAATGGGAGATTTGCGAAAAACTCAAAAGTGCAAGAATAGAAACAATTGGAAGACAATTGCGATTTCCTCGCAGAGTAATTAGCATTTTAAAAAGTAGAACCACAAATGGCAAAGGCGCGAGAATTAACAGAGAAAGTGTATTGGGCTGATAGAATAGGACTCCCCTAGCAATTAACCATAGCAGGCTCAAAATGATAAGCTCATACTGACTAATCACCTTCTTCCCCGTCCAATTGGCAGACGCTGTTAACAAGAAGCCTGTGAGTAGGGCCGATGAGAATCCAAATATCATCTCATGGCCATGCCAACTAAAAATATCTAATAACTCTCCAGCATAGCTATAGTCATTAATCAGAACACAGACAAAGTACATTGGAACAATGATTGCGATCAACGCTGTAAAGAGAAAGAATGGACGAAAGGCTGCGCTAAAAAGGGCCATAAAAAATCCCCCTCATAAAAGAGGGGGCCTTCATTTAAATAAGTTGATTTGCAAGAATTTTAAGGGCATCAGTCGAAGTAAAAATTCCGACAACTTTTCCCTCTGTATTATTAATAAGAACAGAATTTACTTTCTTATCAATCATTGTTTTGGCCACATCAGCAAGAGGTTCAGAAGTTGAAACAGAAAGAGGTTTCTCTGTCATAATATCCTTACACTTAATCTCTTGAGAGTTTCCTGAAAGGGTCACAAATTGAAGATCTCGGTCGCTGATAATTCCAATCGCCTCACCGTTTTCAACAACTGGAATATGGTGAATTTGATCACGTTTCATTCTTTCATAGGCATCATAGACTGTTGATTCAGGGTCTAAGAAAGTTAGGTTACTAATCACATACATATTGGCAGTCATATTTTCCATTTTACCTTCCTTTTATGACTTGGTTGATGATTAGATTTTAGTAGTTATTGCCAAAAAAAACATAATCTAGATCAGATTACGGGATGATTCTCTGTATGAGGGTAAAAAAAAGGGAAGCTTAAAGCTTCCCTTCCTTCTTCATTTTTACGAGTGATTTGACTTTATTAATTTTGAAGACCTTCTCGCCTTTTCCTGATGCTGTATCAACTTCCATACAGTATTCATTTTCAGACATAACATAGTCATTCTTACCTTGGATTAAAATTCCTTCAACTTCCTTAGTCTTCACATTGAAAACTGGAGATCCCGAATTTCCACCGAATGTATCAAGGTCGGCCTTAAAAGTTAGACCAAATGTATTCTTAACTCTTCCATCATCAGCAGTTTTTAGTAGGGAGTCCTGATGGGTGTCCAATAACTAGAATATCAGCAGACTTTCTAATCTTTCCTTTCGTTCTAAACTTTAGAGGAGCTCTTCCCTCTACTGCACGATCAAGTTTAATGACAGCAAAGTCCTTAGCGTATCCAAGCAAATTGTACTTGGCACTTTGATCGATTATAGACTTACAAGAGTAGACATTTGATTTTTTGAAGACATTTGTCTGATCATCATATCCAAATACCCACTTGTAGTTACTACAGTCTGTTTCAGAATCAATACAATGCCCGGCCGTCACAAGAATATCTTTTCCAACAAGAAATCCTGAGCAATCAGCAACTGAGTACTGTTGAGCAAATTTTTGATCAGAGCAAACTCCCATTCTTGTAGAGAGCGTTCTCTGTGGGAACTCATAGTAATCACCCATGTCATAGAGACCATATGAAGAAACACGACCCGCCACAGACTTGGCAAGTTCTCTAAATTCCTTATCTTTGTATAGACGTGACTCAACACGATTATCTTTACCGTAAATAACTTTCATCACTGCCGCAGCATTGAATGAAACCATAACTAATGAAGCAGCAATCAGCGATTTCTTTAACATATATACCCCTGTGTTAATCACTGCACTTATACCAAAGAACCCCTTTAAAATACTCTCCATTGAAATGTTTATAGGAAGGTACGCGGGTCCTTTTCGATATTTCAACCACTTATAAAAAAGCCCAAATAACAGAAACTGCTATTTGGGCATGATAAATTATTAAAAATACGAAAAGGACCCGCGTACCTATCTCAGGAATAGCATGTCGAAGTACGATGGTAGAGGCCATTGCTCATTTGGCATATGAACTTCTACTTCACCGATGAATTTTGCAATCTGCTCACTCAATGGCATAAGTGAGTTTGCAATTTCCTTGGCCCTTTCTTCTTCATTTTCAGGAAGAGTCTTAACCATATTTGCTAAATTTCTTGTATCTTCATAGAGAGACTCTAGCATGAGGTTAACCTTCTTATAAACGTCCATCTCTACAGTAGATTCCACCTTTAATTCTTTCTGAGCAAGAACAACATCTGCAATTTCCTTCTTAAATT
>NZ_AUNJ01000105.1 GCF_000447775.1 Bacteriovorax sp. DB6_IX | reverse complement strand
GGTTTAGATACTGTTAAGAACCATGTCTATGGAAAATATGGGAAGCAATTTATTGAAAAGATGAGAGATCTATCAAGAGCACAGAATAAGAACTTTAGTTCTAAGTTTGAAGACTTTTCAGAGAATCACTTAGACAATGGAAGAATTAGGCCTCTTGATACTTTAAATGAAGATCAAGTTCTCAATGCTTGTATTGATGCTCAAACAGGAAGAGAGATTTGGGTTTACTCTCAAAAGCTTTCAGAACTAGGTTATGATTTTCTTTCAACAAATAACGACGTCTTTGGCGATCCAGGTACGAGTAAGGACAGAAAGAGACTCAAGCAACATACAGACTCTGCAGTTCTTGCACGAAGAATTATTAGTGCTAAGAACTATCAGAAGAAAGTTCAAAACTATAGAGAGCTAGGAAAGAGTGAAGTTGAAATTGAAGGAAAGAAGCTTTCAATTGAAGATGCACAAATTCTCGCTCAAACCGTCGAGTTCTATGGAAAGAAGATGTCTGTTAATGAGGCCATCAACTATCTTGAAGATAATTACGGTGCAAAAGGTTTAAGAAAGCAGCGTATTGGTTCGACAATGATTGATATTATGGGCAACAGAGACAGAACAGTACTTCTACAAAATCTTTACAAGAAATATAACTGCGACACGGCAACAACTTTTACGAGATAAGATAATCAAAAGATAAAATAAATAAGGGGCCAATTATACGGCCCCTTTTTTATTGAACATACTTATCTTTAATACATGAGGCCTTACATGTGGCCATCTTAGTCGCTTCATATTTAGAGTATTGAAGACTACACTTCTTCATACAAAGATCATACTTTGTTTCAATATATTGGGTTTTGGCCGTTCCACATGAGCTAAGAACAATAATAAAAAGTAATGGTAAAAATCTCATCTTCTATCCTTAAATTTGTTTGATTAATTTCTTATAACTTTGACCAGAGACAACACCGCTCTTTGGAAACTTTCTCTCCATCTCATTCATCTGATCAACTCTTTGCTGACTAGGCGGATGTGTCGACATCGCATCGACAAAGGCGCGACTAATAGGATCAGCTTTTTTAGTATGCTTCTTTTCCATAATGAGAAGCTTTTCGTAGAATTTCCCGACATGGTTTGAGTCAAAGCCTGCGTTAACAGAAGTTCTAAATCCTATTCTATCCGCTTCCATTTCGTCCTCTCTAGAGTTTGCCATGAAACCATACTTCTGAATAAGTAAGCCCCCTGCACCGCCTGCTAAGGCACCATACTTGGCCATGCGGGCCAAACACTCCCTATCCTGCTTTGAACATAGGAGTTTTCCAAGCCCAAAACCCGCAGCGCCACCTAGAACCGCTCCCCCAATTCCGTAGAGCCAACTCTTACCTTTTTCCTTTTGCGCTTTATGGATTCTCTCAGCTGTATGACGGGCCTTAATATGGCCAATCTCATGACCAACAACTCCAGCAAGTTCAGCTTCTGAGTCAGTCATCTTAAGAAGTCCTGTTGTTACAAAGACCTCACCAGCAGGCAATGCAAAGGCATTCACTTGCTTTGAGTTTACGATTCTAAAGTTATAGTGATAAGGCCTTCCTCTTAAACTATTACGATCGACAATGCGATGGCCAAGATCGTTAATATACTTTTGTGCGTAATTATTTTTTAATGTTGGGTAGTCCTTCTCCATTTTTGAGAGATACTCAGAAGTCATTCTTCTCTCATCTTCCACAGATAAAGTCGTCGACTGGCCAGAGTTATCCCCCTCCCTATAGCGAGTTTTCTGGGGAGAAGCACAACTTGCAAGTAGCATAGGAACACTGAGAATCAGGGCCCTCCTTCCCATTTGAGTTTGCGATATTTGCTTAAGATCTACCTCGAGCATTTGTAGAGCAATTTTCTTATCCATAAGATTTCTCCTCCATTTTCTAGTAATTATTATACAGATCATCTCTAGTAAGTTCATAGAATTATTGATATAAATACAGAAATACCAAAAAATTACTTGAAACTTACATACATGTAAGTAAATATAGAGCTATGAGAGAACTAATCTTAGAAAAAGCAGAACAGCAAATGAGATCCGGAGGTTTTGAAAACCTTAACTTCGGTCAAATTGCCAAAGAGTTGGGAACAACTCGTGCTAACCTGCACTATCATTTCAAGAATAAAGAATCTCTCGCTATTGAAGTTACTAAGAAATATGGTGAGCACCAATTCGAACTTCTTGCTCAACTGATCAAACAATTCAAAGGCGACTTCTTTGGCGCTATGAAGGCTTCTGAAGAACTCTTCTGGCAACAGGCCTATCAATGTGACAGCACGAGAATTTGTGTCTGTACTCAAATGGTGAAAGAGCCTGATCTACCAGAAAATCTTCAAGATATGTCTTGTACTTTCTATCGTATGTTTGAAAACCTCCATGTTGAGCTTCTTCAAGATGCAATTGATAACGGACAAATCAGAGCAGATATTGATATCCAACGAGAGGCCACAAGGCTTCACATCACCATTATGGGAATTATGACATGTGGACAACATATTGGTGATATTAAGCAAGCTCATAAAGAACTCTCAGGTTTTCTTATGGACTGGGCCAATAGCCTGAAATAATTAGCTTTTTTTTACATAACCCACTTACTTACATGTAAGTTAGAATACTATATTTTTTTAATCACAATACTTACTTACAGGTAAGTAGAATTAAGGACTTAAAATGAAAAAAGGAAGAGAAAATTACGGTTTCCAACTTGGAAAAGTCGTAACCAAAAGGCCAATTCTCATTTCCCTCTTGGCCGTCGTTATCTCAGTACTTCTGGGAAGCGGAATGGGAAAGATCACGATGAGTAGCGATTATCGCTACTTCTTTGGTAAGGACAATCCACAGCGACTCGCATTTGAAAAACTACAGAATGTTTATTCAAAAGATGACAATCTCATCATTGTCTTAACCCCAAAATCGAAAGAGGTCTTCACCCAGAAAAATCTCAAGGCCATTGAAGAGCTAACACAAGCGGCTTGGAAGGTTCCCTACTCAACTAGAGTAGATTCAATTACTAACTTTCAGCACACAGTCGCGATTGAAGATGATCTTATCGTAAGAAATCTTGTCGATGACTCGACAAACCTCAACACAGCGAAGCTTAGTCAAATAAAAGAAGTCGCCTTAAACGAGCCGCTTCTTAAAAATAGATTAATCAACGCAAGTGCCTCTGTTACGGGAGTCAATATTCAATTTAACTTCCCAGGAAAGAACCCAATGGAAATTCCTGAAGTCGCACAATACACAAGAAAGATGACAAAAGAGTTTCAAGAAAGACACCCACAATTTGAGGTGAAGCTTTCTGGACTTGCCATGATGAATAATGCTTTTAATGAAGCTGGTATGAATGACATGCAAACCCTTACACCTATTATGTATGGGATCATTCTCTTTTTTATGGTCATTATGCTCAGATCATTCTTTGCAGTCGTCGCAACTTTTCATGTTATTTTATTTTCAGTTATATCGGGAATGGGGCTCGCGGGATTTCTAGGAATACCAATTACTCCACCATCTTCAATTGCACCAACAGTTATAGTTACGTTGGCAATTGCAGACTCAATCCATATCCTTAAAGGGATTCTCTACTCAATGTCACTTGGTCATAGTAAGAAAGATTCAATAATTGAGTCTATGGCCGCCAATTTAAGACCTGTTTTCTTAACAAGTTTTACCACTGCAATTGGTTTCCTATCACTTAACTTCAGTGATACGCCTCCATTCCATGATTTAGGAAATATTACGGCCATGGGTGTAACGGCAGCATTTCTGCTCTCTATCACACTCCTTCCTGCTCTAGTGACAGTACTTCCACTAAGAGCTCCAAAGAAAATAGAAAACCAATCGAGCCTATGGCAAGTTCGTTTTGCAAATTTCATCACAAGAAATAAAAAGCCTGTTATGCTAAGTACAGTTTTTGTTACAGCTTTTCTTGCTGTTCAAGTTCCAAAGATTGTACTCAATGACCAATTTGTTAAGTACTTTGATGAAACGATCCAATTTCGAACTGATACCGAATATACAATGAAGAACCTAGCGGGAATCTATCAAGTGAACTATGACTTAAGTTCTGGTGAATCTGGTGGTATCTCAAACCCTTCTTACTTAGAAAAAGTTGAAGAGTTCACGCAGTGGCTTAGAAAACGGCCAAACGTAACACACGTCTCGACAATCACAGATACTTTCAAAAGACTTAATAAGAATATGCATGCAGATAAAGAAGAGTATTATAAACTTCCTGCTTCCAGAGAACTCAGCGCCCAGTACCTTCTTCTCTATGAGATGAGTCTGCCTTACGGTCTAGATCTTAACAATCAAATCGATGTTGATAAGGCCTCAACACGTGTCATTGTGACTTATGGAGATATCGAAACGAAGCAGATTCTCGACTATAACGAAATGAATGAGCAGTGGATAAGAAATAATATGCCAAAGCATATGCACACTCTTGGCTCTTCCCCTACGATTATGTTCTCACATATCTCTGAAAGAAATGTGAAGTCAATGGCATGGGGAACCCTACTGGCTTTTGGTCTCATTACAATTACCCTTATCGTTTCACTTAGAAGTTGGAAGTATGGAATTATCTCACTACTTCCAAATGTCATCCCTGCAATAATCAGCTACGGGTTATGGTCCCTCTTTGTAGGTAAAGCAGGATTCGCTATTGCCATCGTAAGTTCAGTGACTTTGGGAATTGTTGTTGATGACACAGTTCACTTTCTTTCTAAATATGTTCGTGCCATCAAAGAAAAAGGGATGTCACCAAAAGATGCTATTGAATATGCTTTCTCAAGTGTCGGAAGTGCCCTTGTTGTCACAAGTATTATTTTAACAATTGGATTCTCTGTTCTCATCTTCTCACCTTTTAAGATGAATATGATTCTTGGAATTTTATCGGCCCTAACAATCATGGCCGCACTCATTATTGATTTTACATTCTTACCAGCAGTTCTTGCTCTCATGGATAAGAGTGAACAAAGTACCGGGCAAAAAGGAGAAAATATGAAACTAAAAAATGCCTTAGCAACAATCTCAATTACACTACTAGCAATAGGACTTGGATCACAAGTTAAAGCTGAAACAAATAAAGGCCTATGGGTCGCTCAACAAATAGATAAGGCCAATAATGGTTTTGTTAATCAGAGTGCGAATGTTGAGATGATCCTCCTTAATAAACAAGGTCAGAAATCTACAAGACTAATGAAAATTAAAACATTAGAAGTTCAAGGAGATGGTGATAAGTCTTTAACAACATTTGACTCTCCTCGAGATGTAAAAGGGACATCATTTCTAAGTTTCTCACACGCAACAACGGCCGATGATCAGTGGCTCTATCTGCCGGCCCTTAAAAGAGTGAAGAGGATTTCTTCAAATAATAAGTCAGGACCATTTATGGGAAGTGAGTTTGCCTATGAAGATATCTCCTCACAAGAAATTGAGAAATATACTTATAAGTACCTAGAGACTCAAGCTGGGAATCACCTCATAGAAAGATATCCTGTCGACAAGAACTCAGGATATACGAAACAAATTGTTCTCGTTGATGGGAAGAATTGGAATATCTTAAATATCAAATTCTATGACAGAAAAGACTCACTCTTAAAGACACTTGTTTATGAAGACTATAAGAAATATGACAATGGTCAATGGCGTGCCGACCTTATGCACATGACCAATCATCAATCAGGTAAGAGCACTAAGCTGATTTGGAAAGATTATCAATTCAATCAAAATATAAGTACGCGTGACTTTAATAAGAATGCTTTAAAGAGGTTGAGATAATGAAGAATTTTATTCTTATCTCAGCACTCTCCTTGTCGTCTCTTCTGGCCTTTTCTGCAGAGCTTACGCTCTCAGGAGAGGCCTCTCTTGAAAGTCGATACTTTTTTAATGAAGGAAGCTTTGGCAATACCGATCAGTCGCAAAGCTCCATCGTTTTTGAACCACAGGTTCGCTACTCTTGGGAAAATGATCGTAAGGTTATTAACTTTACTCCTTACATGCGTTTGGATGATCCCGATGAGGAAAGGAATCACGCTGATATCAGAGAATTAAGCTTCACTGGTGCCTACGGAGATTTAGAACTTAAGGCCGGAATTAGTAAAGTATTCTGGGGGGTGACAGAATCAATTCACTTAGTTGATGTTATTAATCAAATCGATTACGTCGATAATATTGATGGTGAAGATCGCCTTGGCCAACCAATGCTAAACCTAAACTACCAAACCAGGCTAGGAAATTTCAGTGCCTTTGTCCTTCCCTATTTTAGAGAACAGACTTTTCCAGGAAAGAAAGGAAGATATCGTGGCGCCTATGTCGTAGACACAGATACTGTTGAATACACTCATAAAGACGGTCAAAATCATATCGATTATGCACTGAGATGGTCTCACTACTATGGGGATCTCGAATGGGGTGTGAGTTATTTTAGGGGAACAAATAGAAATCCATTCTTTAAAGTTCTTCCAACTGGAAAGCTCGCCCCCATCTACACACAGATGCAACAATACTCAATCGATGCGCAATATATTGTTGGAGATTGGTTACTGAAAACAGAAGTTCTAACAAGAGACTCTGAAAGAGAAAAGAGGTATCTCAGTACAGTGACTGGTTTTGAATATACCTTCTCTAATATTAAACAAACCGGGCTCGATATAGGAGTTCTCACAGAATGGGTTTATGATGAAAGGGAGCTGCAATCGCAGCTAGGTTTCTACCATCACACTTTCTTTGGAACGAGAATTGCTCTTAATGATGCAAAGTCAACAGAGTTTCTTGCCGGAGGGTTTATCAATAACCAAACAGCAGACCTTGCAAGCTTCCGTGTGGAAGGATCAAGAAGAATAAACGAAAATTGGAAGTGGGAGCTAGAAGCGAATCTTGTTTCTTCCCCAAAGAAAAATTCCCAACTGGCCTCATTTAAAAATGATGACTACCTCCAATTCAAAATTTCCTTCTTCTGGTAGGTGCCAGGCACCTTTTGTTTCGCAAGTGCTAAATAAAAAGGGCAACATATGTTGCCCTTTCCTATATCTGAAAAATTTCTTTTATTTCTTCATCAGGCCTTAACTGACCACTTCGGTAATCGAGTATTTTGCGTCGTATAGGATTCGTAAAATACGAGAGATGAATGAGAACACCAAAAATATCATCTAACTGCATATTCGTAATAACGAACCCGGCCTTTAGTTTTGGAATAAGTACACTATTATTAGTTGCACAGTGCCTAGAGTAGATTTTCTGATAACCCCTCTGTTGCAATATCTCCATGGTTTCACTTAGAAGCTGTGAATAGATCCCTTTTCGACGGTACTGCGGAAGAACTGCTGAGTTACACATATAGTATGTATGTGAGTCCTCTTCAAATCCCCAGGACCAACCAATGAATTTATCATCATCAAATGCGGCCAGAAAGAGTCGAAAAATATTTTCTGCTCCCCTCTCTCTACGAAGAGACTCCATCTTAGACTTATCTTCATGAGAGAGAAGTTCATAGAGCTTATAACTATGATCACTTTCAAAGAGAGTGTCTTTGAGAGTGTTATAATGTTCCATGAATTGCTCACGATCCATTTTCTTTACTAAGATTTTTCCCATGAAAACTCCGTGACCCTAGAGGTATGACGAAACAGTATCTTCGTCTAGGCCTTGATCTTTAAATTCATCTTTTAGGTGAAGAGACTTAAGAGATTTCCCCTTTACTTCGACGATCCCACAAAGAATGTCTTTTAAAAAGACAAATTGAAAATGATCCTTATTCTCTTCATTCACTCTTATATTCACATGTGCTTTCTTTGGGGCACCAAAGGCAGAACCCAAGAGTGAAGAAGTGATGGCACTAGTTTGTTCAGGCCTAGACTGAAATAATGAGTTGGCCTTTTCGAGACAATCTATTGGTCTAAAAGAGAGCCCTAAGTTCTTCACCGTCGTCCCATAAGGACAGTGTAGACAGTTACTCTTACAGCATGTTCCCCTATTTCGATAGAACTGACTCGTAAAAACAGTCAGCCCCTCTTCGTTAATATAGGAGAGCTTACTCATTATCTTCTTCCCGGATAAAGTCCAACTTTATTATAGACATCAATAAGAGTTTTATTAGCACGCTCTTTGGCCTTTAATGCATTCTTGGCCATGATGTCTTCGAGATAATCTTTATTATTCATAAGATCAGCATATTTATCTTGAACAGGTTTGAGCGTATCACAAACAAGATCAGCAAGATCAACTTTAAGGTGCCCATACATCTTCCCCTCAAATTTCGCTGTGATCTCATCCATACTCATTCCACTAAGAACAGAATAAATCGTCATCAAATTTGAGATTCCTGGTTTATTTTCTTTGTCATAAGAAACAACCGTACCTGTATCAGTTACCGCTCCTTTGATTTTCTTTTGAATCTTCTTAGGAGTATCGATAATAGAAACATAGGCCTTCTCATTATCATCAGACTTACTCATTTTTGATGTCGGTTCTTGAAGTGACATAACTCTAGCACCAACTTTTCCAATATAGGCTTCTGGCATTGTAAAAGTATCACCATAGCGATTTGCGAAGAAAGTCACAATATCTCTGGCCAACTCAAGGTGCTGCTTCTGATCTTCTCCGACAGGAACAAGATGAGTTTGATAGAGTAAAATATCCGCGGCCATTAGAACTGGATAAGTAAAAAGACCGGCGTTAATATTCTTTGAATTCTTTAATGACTTCTCTTTGAACTGAGTCATTCTATTGAGATTGCCCATTGGGGTCATACAATTTAAAATCCACGCAAGCTCAGAGTGCTCACTAACGTGGGACTGCATAAATACTGTATTCTTCTCAGGATCAAGTCCTAGGGCGAGGTATTGAGCATAGAAGCTTAAACTTCTCTCTTGAAGTTGCTTCGGGTCCTGCTTAACAGTCAGAGCATGAAGGTCTGCCACCATATAGAAACAATCATACTGCTCTTGTAGCTTCGTCCAGTTATTTATAGCACCAATATAATTTCCTAGTGTTAAATTTCCTGTGGCCGTACTTGCTGAGAGTAATGTTTGCTTAGACATGTGATTATACCTTCTTTGCGTTGAATAAAGTCTTGATAATATAGACGATATGTCTTCAAACGTCTATTTCCAAGCGACTTGTTCAAATAAAAAAGGCCGACAAAGTGCCGGCCAAGATATTCAATATTTTTAATTAGTTACAGTAACCTTGAGTTGTAAGTAGAACTTTACCTGTCTCAACAATATAAACAAATTGCTGCTCACACTCACTTACGTATGGAGAAAATACTGGCTCACCCTCATCATAAGAGAGATCTGTTGTTGTTTCTGACCAAAATGCAGTGTAGAAGACTTCTGTTGCCACACCATTTTCATAAGTAATTTTGTCAAAGGCAACGAATGTTCCTTCTCCAAAATATTGATCAGCTGTTTTTGAAATAGCTTCTTGCGCAAGCTTAACCACATTCATAGATGGTGCTGTTGCAAATACGTGAACTGATAAAAGTGCTAGTGCAATAAGAGCAATTAGCTTTTTCATGGATACCCCCAAAATAATGATTTTTGCCTTAGTATCAAGTTCATTTTACTTAAACAATTCGAGGGAAATAATTATAGGATTTTGAAATAAAGAAGCCCTCAAATGAGGGCTTAAGACTTTGATTAACCGTCGTTACCGATTGAAGCTACCGGACAAGCATCCATTTGCTCTTGGCAAAGTTCTACCTCGTCTGGTGTTGATGGTTGCTTAACTACATACGCGTTTCCATCTTCATCTTCTGCGAAGAAATCTGGAGCACCTGTGTAACAAACGTTACATGCGATACATCCTTCTCCGTTATCATCATCAGGGTCTGTACAATACCAAGCCCCTGCCACATTTGAGCTATGCTTCATCTGAGGATTTGCCATAAAAACTCCTTAAATATCGAATTATTCTAATTTTTGCCTGAGCACAATTTAATCGTAAACTAACGAAATAACAACATTTTCTCTATTATACACCGGCCAGACATAAACACACCTAGTCAAAATTGCCACATTCTCGCCAATTTGAGATGATAAGCCTCTTAAAATACGAAATATTGATCTATCTATATAAGGGAGCAAAGATGACGACTCTAGACAAGGCCATGGCCTGGGCACAAAACCCGTACTTTAGCCAAGAATCAAGAGATGAAATCCAAAAACTAATTGACCAAGATGACAAGAAAGAAATCGAAGAGAGATTCTACAAGGACCTAGAGTTTGGAACTGGTGGAATGAGAAGTATCCTCGGTTCGGGTTCAAATAGAATAAATATTTATACAATCAGAAAGCCACGCAGGCCCTTGCCGATGAAGTTCTAGACTTTTCTAAATCTCAGAATATTGACCAACCAAAAGTGGCCATTAGTTATGATTCAAGAATGTTTTCTTTTGAATTTGCTAAGGAAGCCGCTGCTGTTATGGCCGCCAATGGTGTTCACGCCTATATTTATAAGAGACTTAATCCAGTTGCCCTACTTTCGTATTCAGTAAGACACCACAATGCTCAAGCTGGAATTATGGTTACGGCAAGCCACAACCCACCTGAATATAACGGGTATAAGGTTTACTGGAATGATGGTGCACAAGTGACGCCTCCAAATGATAAGAATATTATTAATCGCTATAATGCCATTACTAATTTTGAAGATGTAAACTTCATGGATTTTGATAAGGGTGTTGAAGAAGGAAAGATTCACTGGGTCGGAGAAGACGTTGAGAATGCTTACTTCAATGATATTCTCTCAAGTGCGATTACGCCTGAGATGTGTCATAAAGATGGTAAAGATCTGAAAATCGTTTATACTCCAATTCATGGTACGGGGCTAATTCCCTGCCAAAGGGCCCTAAATGATCTTGGATTCTCTAATATTGAAATTGTTGAAGAGCAAGCTCAGCCAGACGGGACATTTCCAACCGTATCAAGCCCTAACCCGGAGAATGCTTCGGCCCTTAAGATGGCCGTAGACCTAATGGAGAAGACGAATGCCGATATCGTTATGGGATCAGACCCTGATACAGATCGTCTTGGTGTTGCTCTAAAGCACAATGGAGAAATTGTTTATCCTAATGGGAACCAAATCGGAATCCTTATGCTTCACTATATTTTCCAAAGTCTTAAGGAGCAGGGAAAACTTCCTGAGAATAGCTACTTTGTAAAAACAGTTGTGACGACTCCACTTCAAGAAGTCATCGCTGATCACTACGGTGTAGAGTCTTTTAATACCCTAACTGGATTTAAGTGGATCTGTGGACTTATGAATAAAATGGAAGTTGAAAATCCTGAGAAGAACTTCCTCTTCGCAACAGAGGAGTCATTTGGATACCTTCCATATGACTACGTAAGAGATAAAGATGGTATCGCCTCAGTCACTCTTATGTCAGAAGTTGCTCTCTACTATAAGAAGAAAGGGATGAACCTGATCGAAGCCCTCGATAAGATTTATGAAGAATTTGGATTCTCACAAGAAACTCTCCTTAATCTTGTTTATAAAGGTAAGGAAGGTGCTGAAAAAATTACAAGAATCATGTCTCATTTCCGTGATTTACACCCTACTCACTTGTGTGGAATGAAAATTAAGGTTATAGAAGATTATCAGGCCAGCACAATTGAAGATCTCGAATTAGGGACTAATGAAAAATTAGAATTCCCAATCAGTAATGTAATTGGTTACCACTTTAAAAATGGAAACCGTCTCTACTTAAGACCTTCTGGAACTGAACCAAAGATTAAGTTCTATATTATGATTCAGGAAACAGAGGGAGATCTTGCACAGAAGAAGGCAAAGGCCCAACAAGTGACTGATGAAATCCTCGCTTTCATCAATAAGACAGCCGAGGATTGCTAGAAAAGGAAAGTAAATGTCAAAGAGTAAAGAGTTAGCAGTAGTTCTCGTTAGTGGTGGTATGGATTCATTGGTATGTGCTGCGATTGCCAATGAAAAACATGAAGACTTGGCATTTCTTCACTTGAACTATGGACAGAAAACGGAAGAAAGAGAATTGGATTGTTTCCATAAGATCGCTGATCACTATGGTGTTGATAAGTCTCTAAGAAAAATCATCGATGTAAGTTTCCTAAAACAAATTGGTGGAAGCTCACTTACCGATGATGGAATTGATGTTAAAAAGTTCAAGGGAGAATCTGACGAAATCCCTGACAGCTACGTTCCATTTAGAAATACTCACATTATCGCGATGGCCGTTTCATGGTCAGAAGTAGTGGGAGCAAAGAAAATATATATTGGTGCCGTAAATGAAGACTCATCTGGATATCCAGACTGTCGTCCAAGTTATTACGAAGCCTATAACAAGCTCATCCAACAAGGAACAAAGGCCGGAGATATCTCTATCGTCACTCCTGTAATTGATCTTGCTAAAGATGAAATTGTTAAAAAAGCTGTTGATCTAAAGGCACCTCTTATTAATTCATACTCATGTTATGCACGAGGAGATAAGGCCTGTGGAGTTTGTGACTCATGTGCCCTAAGGCTACGTGGATTTCAAAAGGCCGGAGTTGAAGATCCGATTGAGTATGTTGAAAGACCAGATTATCTATAAACTCAATTATACAATAAAAGAAGAATTCCCGAAACGACGATCCCTGCTACAAGAGCGGGGATTGTTTTCTTTCTCAAGGCCTTATTAGAAATGCCAAGATACGCACCGGAAAATACAATCACAAGGAACGAGAACCCAAATAGAATTGAGAAATATTTAAAAAAAGTTGGGCCATGCCCCTTATGTAACTCCATAAAGAGTTTCTGTGCAGAGGGCTCGACTTTATATAATTTATTAGGACTCCCTCTTTTGATCATATAGTGATTTCGTGAAGTTGGTCGCAAATAAATAGAGTCCCCTTTAAGCTTAAGATATTCGTAGTCGGGCTTTATATTTTGAGACTTGAGAACTTCATTAATTTCTAATTGAAGCTTATCAATATTCTTTGACAATGGAGCTTCAAAAGTTAGGACAAGTTCTCGACTCTCGCTTCCCTTTTCACCCAACATATAAAGTGTTCCTGTGATAGAGAAAAGAAGTAGTAACGGAAGAAAGAAAGTTGAAATATAAAGATGTATATCGATCCAATTTTTTCTAGTCATAATTTGCCCTATAAAAATAACTCCTATTAGAATTGATTCTGTCACAATAGAAGTTTCATTTCTTTGATCTATATCAATAAATCAAAACTTATCTCCCTATATAATAGAACAAAGAAAATGGTCTATTCAACACAACAGGTGTTGGATAGACAGAACAACATTTCGATTCAAGCAACCGAAACTGCATGTCATAATTTATTAGTGTTGTCTTA
>NZ_AUNJ01000104.1 GCF_000447775.1 Bacteriovorax sp. DB6_IX | reverse complement strand
AGATGTTTACAAGTATACGGCCAAAGGAAATCTTGTTGCCGTTGTCTCAAATGGTTCAGCTGTTTTAGGGCTTGGAAATATTGGTCCAGAAGCTGGGAAGCCAGTTATGGAAGGAAAGGGAATTCTTTTTAAGAGATTCGCTGATATTGATGTCTTTGATATCGAAATCAATGAAACAACTGTCGATGGTATGGTTAATGTTGTTAAAGCATTAGAGCCGACTTTTGG
>NZ_AUNJ01000103.1 GCF_000447775.1 Bacteriovorax sp. DB6_IX | reverse complement strand
AGAAGAATGTCAGTAATATTTCTCTCCATCTTTTCAATCACAAAGACTAATACCAGTAAAATGAGTAGTGTTAAGATTTGTATTAGAATCAAAGCGTAGCCACCTTATATCCACAAATAATTAAAAAAGCGATAATTGCCAACAACGTTCGACGCCTATAGAGGTTTTCTAGCTCTAGCAACTTTTTAGGCCCTACAAATCGCCTGTACATCTTCACAAGAAGAGACAGGATAATAAACTTAATAACATAAACAATGACTTCAAAAAGACTCAGAGTAAATTCATTGAAGTTTAGGCCATCAAAGAGTTCAAAAACACCGGCTCCTCCAAAAAATAGAACTACTGAAAGACTCAACCAAGCGACACTTCTCACTGTATAGAGAAGTCTCATTTGAAATTTATCAACTTCTGAGTGTAAATTTCTTAAAGGTAATGATCGTTGGGTATCTACCCTACTTGCATTCCAGACATAATAGAGAGGCATTAGTAAAACGATATTCCACTTAGGCAACCCAAAGCTAAGCTCATTTTGAAAGAGTAATACATCGCTAAGAAAGACCCCTTGAACTTCAACAGATATAGTTGCCAATATCATCAGTGACATCAACATCTCGAGAAGACCAATTCTCAAGAATGCTAGAACTTCATGTCTTTGCTTTATAAACATTAAATGTAATGTGTAGAACAGTGTTATATCTAAAACAAGATATAAACTAATCAGGGCTGTATTATAATTAAGACTAAGGTCATCTGTATTAAGTCCAATACTTACACTATGCAAGATAATGAAAATATTTAACACAGTCAGAAATAATCTTACTGCAATACTTTTACCATCAAGGTCTTGTCCAATTTTAGAAAGATTTATATAGCGCTGGATAGAGATATTCGTTGAGATCACATCTGATCTAATCGCGTTATATATAAGAATAAGTGCCAATGCTGTAAGTAGCACTGTAAAATAAGTAAGCAATGTATCCCCTCAATTTTACTAAATTAAGAATACTAAAATTGTAGCAATAGCGGCAAGAAAAGCATACGTTTCTTTAGAGAATTCTATAGAATTAGAACTTCCAAGAAGAACATGGAGCAACGCAGGAATAATTAATGCAAAAGCCAGTTTGAGAACCTTCGAAAGCTCCGGCCTATAAGTACTTTTGTAATAAACAAACTGAACAGATTTTGATGGTTCTTGATTTGGTTTCTTAGAAAAAATTAAGGGGTAGATAAAAACTACCCCTAATATTAAGAAAAGAATTAGAAAATACTCTAATACAATACTCATAATTACTGTAGGAAGATCTTAGCTCCACCAGCGATTACGATTAACTTCTCCCAAAATACTCCTAAAAGAAGAACTGGAAGAGCAATTACTGTAATGACAACCTGGTTAGAGAAAATAAATCCCTTAACTGGCTCATCAGACTCAGCATCTTTAAACACCATCAATCTAACTACTTTCATATAGTAGTAAAGAGAAACAACTGAATTAAGAGCCGCGATTACAGCAAGAACATAATACTTCTTAGAAACAACTGCTGCTAAGATATTAAACTTCGCAACAAATCCTGATAATGGTGGAAGACCTGCAAGTGAGAACATAACAATAACCATTACGATACTCATAAGAGGATGCTTCTTCATTAGACCATTAAATCTTTCAAAGTGATCGTTACCATAGTGGTCTTGAACAAATGAAGTAATAAAGAATGCTGCAAGTGTCATAAATAAATATGTAACTGCATAAAATAAGATCGCTCTTGCACCAAGATCATCAATAACGAGTACACCTAACATCATAACACCAGCATGCGAGATACTTGAATATGCAAGCATTCTCTTTACCGATCTTTGTCCGATAGCTGCTACGTTACCAACAGTCATTGTTAATGCTGATGCAATCATAAGTAGAACAACCCATGTCTCTCTAACGATAGAAGCATCTCCACCGAAGAAAGTATTAGTTACTCTTACGAATGCTACAATTCCAGCAATCTTTGGAACGATTGAAAAGAAGTTTGTTACAGGAAGCGGTGATCCTTCGTAAACATCTGGTGACCACATGTGGAATGGAACACAAGCAATTTTGTATCCGATACCAACAAAGAACAATAAGAACGCAGGCATTAAAACTAATGCTTGAGCCTTTGTAAGAGCGGCCATGGCAGGAATAATTTCAGTAAACTGAATTGTCCCTAACACACCAAAGATATGTGACATTCCAAATAGCATTAGACCAGCAGTTACTCCTCCGTAAAGAGAGTACTTAAGTCCTGCCTCAGAAGATCTTTCATCATTCTTCTTAAGAGAAGCCATTACATATGAAAGGATAGAAAGTGTTTCGATCCCAATGTAAAATAGAAGCATATTATTAGCAGATACTAGAAGCATCCCACCGATAAGGACCCCAATCGTCAGAATTACGAATTCAGATTTAACTTCTTCATAAATATCAAGTGATTGTCTTCCAAGAAAAATAGCTCCGGCCGTTCCTAGAACCATAATCATCTTAGCAAGAGTACCAAATGAGTCGATTACAATTGATCTTGTGAAGATCTGTAATGGCTCAGTCCCAAGAGCTTTAAAAAGATAAACAAAAGAACAAAGAAGTCCAAGGTAAGCACCCCAGTACATCATACCTTTTGCACTACCTTTAACACCTCTATCGTAGGCAGACTCGATAAGGATCAAGCCCGCCATTGTTAAACAAAGGATTAACTCTGGTACGTAGTGACTAATGCTAGCTAAATAGTTTAAAGCCATTATTACACCTATTAATTAAAACGTCGCTAGAAGCGATACTAGTTTACCAACTGAAGCCTTCATCATGTTAAGAAGTGGAGCTGGATATACACCAAATACGATTACCGCAATACATAGTGGAGTCATGTAGAAGATCTCACGTGCGTTCATATCTGTATAAGACTTACACTCTTCAATAACTTCTCCAAAGAACATTCTCTTGAACATCCATAGAAGGTAAGCAGCACCAAGAAGTAGACCAATAACTGCAAGAACAGTGATTGTAGTAAACTTACTATAGATACCTAGGAAGATAAGTGCTTCAGAAATAAACCCTGAAAGTCCTGGTAGACCCATTGACGCGAACATCGCGATAATAAATACGATAGAGTATTTTGGAAGTTGAGTATAAAGACCTCCAAAACCTTTTGTTCCATCTGGTCTAACGATCCATCTGTGGTGAGATCTTTCATAAAGAATACCGATCAGAAGGAACATCATAGCTGTTGAAGTTCCGTGGTTGAACATCTGAAGAACAGCACCGTTCATACCTTGAACTGTCATTGCAGCAAGACCAAGCATTACGAATCCCATGTGAGAAACTGAAGAATATGCAACAAGTTTCTTAACATCGTTCTGAGCCATCGCACAGAATGCTCCGTAGATTACGTTGATTAGACCAAGCCAAGCAATCGCATCTGCAAAGTAAACTGAAGCAGAAGGGAAGATTGGGAATGCAATTCTTAAGAATCCGTAAGTTCCCATTTTAAGTAGTACACCGGCAAGGATAACTGAGATCGCTGTAGGTGCCTGAACGTGAGCGTGTGGTAGCCACGTATGGAATGGAAAGACTGGAACTTTAATAGCAAAACCAATGAAAAGAGCAACGAAGAAGATTTTTGCAAATGGAAGAACCATTCCAAAGATTTCAACAGTTGTATTTGTAAACTTTCCACCTGAAAGAGCTAGAATATTGAATGAATCAACACCTTGTCCTGTTACGAAGTATAGTGCAACCATACCAACAAGCATTAGGATCGATCCAAAGAATGTATAAAGGAAGAACTTAACAGCAGCGTACTCTCTGTTTTCCCCACCCCAAATTCCGATTAGGAAGAACATTGGGATTAGCATTACTTCCCAGTAAACATAGAAAAGGAAGAAATCCATTGCCATGAATACACCGAATACTGTCGACTGTAGGAAAAGAAGAAGTGCAAAGTATGCCTTAACTTGCTTCTTAACTGTCCATGAAGACAGGATACAGATGAAGAATAGTAGTGCTGTAAGTAAAATCATTGGAAGTGAAATTCCATCTACCGCTAAATGGTAGAAGATATTGAATTGTTTAATCCAAGCATACTTCTCTGTTAGTGCTTGCTGCATTCCTGGTAAAGTCTGATCGAACTTCATGTACAGGACGGCAGTCAATGCCATAGTAATAACTGTGTTCAGAAGAGACCATACTCTGATCATTGTCTCTTTCGTTCTTGGAATTAATAATGTTCCAAGAACACCAATAATAGGCATCCACAGAATCCAACTTAGTAAATTAGAATGACCGCTCACTCGTAACTCCTTAATACCCGTTTTTTATAACGCTAAAATATAACCAAATAATACTAAAATAATCATAATGAAATAGAACTGGATCTTCCCTGATTGGAAAGTTCTCAGAACTAGGTTAAAGAATTTAACCGAAGCTCCTGTCCCATCTACCATAATCGTATCTACAAATAAGTTGTCGAACCAGTTTGCAATCTTCATTACAAACTTAGTTGCTACTGCAGAACCATCTACAACAAATCTGTCATAAATTCCCATATCAAGCTTAGCTAGTAAGTTATTGAATGGAAGTAACATACCTTGGATCATTCCCTTAATATAAAGTTCATCCATATAGTACTTGTTCTGTAGTGTTCTGTAGTATCTATTAAAAGTCTTAACCCAGAATCCTGGATCCCATTTCTTCCAAAGATACATCATTGCTGCAATGAATACCCCAGAGAATGCAATGATAATTGAAGCGATTGCACCAATAACGTGCCACTTGTGAACATGGTGGTACTCAGCTTCGCTCAGTCCATGTTGCTTATCATATTTTGTCATTTCAAAAGAATCTTTAACTCTTGAATCTGTATTTCCGAAAGCCTCTCTCTTATAGTTTTCGAAGTTTCCTTTTTTCGGAGCTTCAATAAGAGTTTGGAACCACTCGTATTTTCCATTCTTGTAGTCAGCAACCTTAACAAGACCTTGTCCTGTTAATGATCCAGAGAACCATACACCTAGAGTGAAGATTGAAAGGAAAAGTAGAGGAGCGTTTCTGTTCCAAGAAAGCTTTTCCTCATGAGTATGATCGTAAACTTCTTTATCTCTTGGCTCTCCGTGGAAAGCAAGGAACATCATTCTACACATATAGAACGCTGTAAGAAGTGCACCGAGGAAACCAAGTGCTGCAGGAACGGCCATAACAGGGTTATGAGTTGCTGCGACAAGAGCGTCACCTAGAATTCTATCCTTAGAAACAAATCCAGAGAAGAATGGAATACCTGCGATTGCTAGAGTACAACACCACATTGCAATCCAAGTGTATTTCATTTTATGTCTTAGACCACCCATTCTCGGCATCTCTTGAACGTGTTGATGCGTATGGTGATCGTGTAGCGAGTGGATAACAGATCCTGCACTTAGGAATAGACACGCTTTAAAAATGGCGTGAGTAATTAGGTGCATGAAAGCAGCGTTATAAGATCCAACACCAACACCTAGAACCATATATCCTAGTTGAGAAATTGTTGAAAATGCTAGTACCGCTTTAAAGTCTGTTTGAACAAGCGCGATCGTTGCTGCACCAAATGCTGTGATACCACCGATATAAGCTACGAAAGTTGTAAGCTCACCAACTTCTAGAAGTGGGTAAATTCTTAGTGAAAGATAAACACCTGCAGCAACCATTGTAGCAGCGTGAATCAGGGCCGAACATGGAGTTGGTCCGTTCATCGCATCTGGAAGCCAAACATTTAGTGGGAACTGAGCTGATTTACCAATTGTTCCCATGAAGATACACAGACCAGCAAATGTAGCTAATGGCATCCCAAGAACTTTCGTTGAAGTGAAAAGTCCACTATCAACAGCATTGTAAATATCAACAAATCCAACTGAACCAATAGCCGTCCAAATCGCAACAATACCTAGTAGAAAGAAAACATCTCCAACTCTTGTTGTCATGAAGGCCTTAACGTTGGCATTTCCTGTTTTTTCTTTCTCGTAGTAGAACCCAATTAATGAGTATGAACAGAATCCCATAAGTTCCCAGAAGATAAATACTGAGAAAAGGTTATCTGAAAGAACAAGTCCAAGCATCGCCGACGTAAAGAGTGACATATAAACAAAGAAACGACCGTTTCTTCCGTAGTGCATGTCATCTTTCATGTAGTAAGTCGAGAAGATGTGAATCATTGTGGCAACAACCGTAACCATAAGAAGCATTACTGCCGCCATGTTATCGATATAAATACCCATGTTTACAGTAAACTCTTGTCCACCACCATTTAAATCAAACCACGTGAAAAACTTGTGGATATGATAATTAGTAGCGTAATTACCCCAAACAAAGTCCTTGAAAATTCTAAAAGCATAAACCGATGATCCTGCAATAGCAGCACAGCTTAGAAAAACTGCTGCAATAGTTGCTTTACCACCCTTTCTCGCTAAAAACGCATTAATTACGAAAGCGAAGAAAGGTAAAAGTACAATCGGGGCTACACTTGAAATCGTATAATCCATCTTTCTATTTCCTTATATCCAATTAGCTCTGTAGTTCAGTTGCATCATCAATGTGAATTGTTTCTTTAATTTGGAAGAAACGAATCACAATCGCCAGTCCAACAGCTGCTTCAGCTGCAGCAATAACAATAATGAATAGAGACATGACATGACCGTCAAGGTTCTGATTCACAAATCTTGTATATGCAGCAAAGTTAAGTGCAGCAGCGTTAAGAATTAACTCAACACCTAGTAGAATCGCGATAATATTTTTACGGGCAATCATTACTGTCATTCCAGCAAGGAATAAACAGAATGAAATAATTAAATAACCATTTAAGCTGATCATTACTTACCTCTCCTTGGTCTAGAGATTACGGCCGCACCAACAAGAGCTCCAAGAAGTAGAATCGAAGAAATCTCGAAAGCTAGTACGTGGTCAGTCACAAGTAACACACCAAGCTTTTCAACTGTTGAAGTGAAAGCAGGTAAATCAGTTTGTGCTGGTGTCTTAAACACTGGAGCAAGAATCTTCATTACAATGAACGCTGTTACGATCATTGAAAGACCTGCGATTGTGTAAGTTTTTCCAGATCCCATTGAAGGAGTCTTGTCTAAACCAAACTTGTTAACGAATTCCTGAACACCACCAGTAAGCATGATTGCGAAAAGCATTAGAATTACAACTCCACCAGCATAAACAACAAGTTGAGCAGCTGCTAAGAAATCAGCTCCTAATGTAGCGTAAAGTCCTGCAACACCAAATAGACAAGCTAGTAGGTAGACACAGGCATGCATTAGGTTCTTAGATGATGCAGTTAAAAATGCTCCACCTAAAGTGAGTAATGCAGAAAGGACAAACATTATTTTAAGAAACATTTCATTATCCTCTTATATTAATTAGTGGTGTCCACCGGCCGCAGCCACACCACTTTTAAAAATCAACGTCCAAACAGACTTTCCTTCGAAGGCCCATAGCCAAACAGCACATCCAACAAGGTTGAATAGAGCAATTGGAGTTAAGTACTTCCAACAAAGAACCATAAGACTATCAACTCTCATTCTAGGTAGTGTCCATCTGATCCAGATAACTACGTAATAAAGAAGAAGAGTTTTAAGTACGAATACTTTTAGTTGAAGAATATTTCCAATTTGTTTAGCAAGCATTGGATGAACAGCTGGGAAAGTTTTCATGATAAGTTCACCAGTTCCAAGATCAAAAGGAACTTTGTAACCACCAAGGAAAAGAGCAGCACATACACCACACACAACAAATACTTCAACGTATTCAGCCAGTGCGAAGAAAGCAAATCTCATCCCAGTAAATTCTGTATGGTAACCAGATACAAGCTCTGATTCTGCTTCAGGTAAGTCAAATGGGGCACGGTTTGTTTCTGCCAGAGCACCAATAAAAAGAACGAAGAACCCAATAAATGTAAATGGGTTATGTAGTACGAACCACTCATGTGGTAAACCACCCTGAGCTTCTGTAATAACATCAAATGATAAACTTCCAGTCATAAGAACAATTGCTAGAATTGAAAGTGTTACTGGAACTTCATAAGAAATAATCTGGGAAGCACCCCTCATACCACCAAGCATTGACCACTTTGAGTTAGATGCGTATCCACCAAGGAAGATCCCTACTCCAACTAGTGAAGAAACACCAAGTAAGTAGAAAACACCAATGTTGAGATTTGTTAGTGTGAACCCGTTAGAGAATGGCAGTACTGCAAGTGAAGCAAAAACACCAACCATACACATTAGAGGAGCAACTAAGAAAAGAAATCTATCAGCTTGAGCTGGTAGAACATCTTCCTTACCAATCATCTTAACACCATCAGCAAGGAACTGAAGGAGTCCATAAGGACCAACTCTGTTTGGACCTTGTCTCATTTGTAAGTCAGCAGAAATCTTTCTTTCTGCGTACGTACCAAGACCACCAATTGCCGACATTACATTTACAACAATGAAAGCAACTAGGAAGAAAAGAAGAAAGTTAACAAAACCTGTGGCATCAAAACCAAAAAGCTCTGTCAGCTTATTTACTGCTAGAGCGTAACCAGGAGCCTGTGATAAATAAGATACAACTGTTGAGTTCATTATTTATCCTTTTTCTCATTATAATCTGTTGAAACTTGATAACTCTTAACCCAGTCAAGATCGCCTTTCTTCCAACAGTAAACAACACCTAGAACAAGTACTGAAATGAAAAGAAGAAAAGATCCTAGAATAGCTCCACCCTGTCCGATTTCTACAAATCTTTTGAACACAGTTGCTACTGGGAACATTAATGCACCTTCAACATCAAAGATGATAAAGATAAGTGCAACAACGTAAAACCTAACGTTAAAGTTTGACCACGCACTACCGATCGGCTCTTCCCCACACTCATAAGGTGTAACCTTAAGTTCAGTTGGGTTATGAGGTCGAATTAACTTCCCTACTAGAAGTGCACCGAGAACCATAATTGCCGCAAATGCCATTAAAATTAATACGGGCATGTAGACGTCAAGATTGTGTGACGACATTCTATAAACTCCATGTATAAGTAAACTAAGCCTAACAAGATTACACGAAAACTAGCACTTTGAAAACGATTTGGCCCCCTTTTTTTAAATGCTTAACTTGATGCAGGGCTATATATGATTGTTGGTAACGAATGCAATTTCTATCATTATATGTTAGTTTCTACTCTTCAATAATAGAGGTTGATTATGAATACTTTTTCAGCACTGCGCACAAGACTCAACTCATGGATGCAGAGCAAGCAAACGTCATTGACACTAAGTGGTATAACTCAAGAACAATGGGGTCTCTACAACTATATTAATTTATCAAAAGATCAACATGATCAAATTCTTGTCTTCGCAACAAGTGAAGAAGCTGAAAACTTCTACCACAGTGCAAAAAATAACTATCGTGAAGAAATTACCTTTTTGCACTTTTCTGGACTTGATGCGTCACCTTATAGTGGCCTCATTTCTTCAGAAAGAAGTCTACTTTTTAGATTTAGAGTTCTCGACGCTCTACTAACAAAGAAGAATAGAACTTTTGTGGTGACATCGGTAGAAGCGCTAAGTTTAAAACAACCTCCAAAAGATTTTTTTGAAAGCAATCGTCTCTTACTTGAAGAAAGCGATATCGTTTCACCAGACGAACTCGCAGGTAAACTAGTACGTCTTGGATACTCTAGCTCTCATAGTATTGAAGAGCCTGGGACTTTTTGTAAAAAAGGAGAGATTTTTGATATCTACCCTATTTCTCATCAGCCAGTAAGAATTCATTATTTTGATGACATGATTGAAGAGATCTATCTCATCGATAAAGAAACTCAAAAAACTATTAAAGAACAGAAGCTTTCGAAGTTTAAGGTCTCTCCAGCACCCGGTATTCTTACACAAAGCAAGTATGCAAATAATTTAAGAACAAATGCAGTTAGGCCAACTCCTGCACAAAAAGAAAAATTTGAAAAAAGAAAACAAATATTTTCTCAAATAAGTGATAACCAACTTTTTGAAAACTATCCTGTTTACACTCCTCTTTTCTTTGAATCTAATTCAACTCTAATTGATTATTTTGATGTAAAGAATACACTCGTAACTTTTGTTGATAACGGGCAAATCGAAGAGAAACTACTTGAATACAAGGAGGAGCTTAGAGTTGACTATGAAGACTCCCTTGAAAACGATGGTGACTCTCTCCTACCCGAGCCGGAAAAATTATATGATCTTAATATTGAGAACGCCCTTCAAAGCTTTAGAAAGTTAAATGTAAATACAATTACAATTCATTCGGAAATTTTCGAAGAAAATAATGACTTCCTTGAAGTTAAATTTGAGAACACACGTCATTACTTAGCAAGACACTTAAATCTCGCAGTACCAAAACATGAATTATTAAAAAGTACACTCACCTTTTTAAAATCAGATTTTAAATATTCTGGAAATATTATCTTCACTGTTCAAAATGATAATTCTAAAAATGAGATCATGCATATTCTTGATCTTCTAGAGTTTAACGGTGAAATATTAAAGAGAACAAGTTTCCTGCCCTATAAGCTTGAAAATGGATTCTTCTACGAAAGTGAAAAGACTCTCATTGTATCAGACAGTGATCTTTTTGCTATAAAAAGGGATAAAGCAAAAGTTTCAACAAAGGTAGACTACGATCTCTTTGCTGAACAACTAGCTTCTTTAAAGTCTGGTGATTATATCATCCACTCTAAACATGGTATTGGACAATACCAAGGCCTTGAGGCAATGGATATTGGTGGCTCTAAAACAGACTACCTTGTTCTATTGTTTAAGGGAAATGATAAAGTCTTTGTTCCTATTTATAAGATGAACTTAATCCAGAAGTATGCTGATTCAACTGCTTCTGTATCTATTGATAGTTTAAGAACAAATAAGTTTGGTAATGTAAAATCGCGCGCTAAAGAATCTGCAAAAAAGTTGGCTTTTGATCTTCTAAAGCTTCAAGCTGAAAGACAGTCCTCGCCTGCCTTTGCTTTCTCAGCACCAGATCACGAATTTAAAGAGTTTGAACTTGATTTTCCTTTCAATGAAACTCCCGATCAAAAGGCTGCAATTGATTCAGTGGTTGATAAAATGCAAAAGCCAACGCCAATGGATTTCTTAGTTTGTGGAGATGTTGGTTTTGGAAAAACGGAAGTCGCAATGAGAGCTGCATACAAAGCAGTTCTAGATGGTAAACAAGTTGCAGTACTAGTTCCTACAACTGTTTTAGCGCTTCAGCATTATAACTCATTTGTTAAACGTTTTAAAAACTTTGCCGTGAATATTGATTATCTCTCAAGGTTCAAGACAGGTAAGGAAGAAAAGGAAACAAAAGAAAAACTAGAAAATGGAGAAATCGATATTCTAGTTGGAACACATAAAATTCTTTCCAAAACTATTAAGTTTAAAGATCTTGGTTTAGTTATTGTTGATGAAGAACAACGTTTTGGAGTTGGGCACAAAAACAAGCTTAAACTTCTTAAATCAACAGTTGATTTTTTAACACTAACAGCGACTCCAATTCCAAGAACATTACAGCTTTCTTTTCTAGGTTTAAAAGAATTGGCTCTAATAAAAACAGCACCTCCAAGAAGACAATCAATTAAGACATATTTAATTAAAGAAGATGATCATACAATTCAAAGTGCCTTAAACAGAGAGCTTAGAAGGGGAGGACAAGTCTTCATTGTTCACAATCGTGTGCAAGATATGGAGAATTATGTTCAGTATATTAAAGAACTCGTTCCCGATGCAAAAGTTGTCTATGCTCACGGACAGATGCCGGAAAAGGAACTCGAGTCGCGTATTACTGCTTTTTATAACGGTGCTTATCAAATCCTTGTTTCAACTACAATTATCGAATCGGGGATAGATATACCAAATGCCAATACTATGATCGTCGATAGGGCGGATATGTACGGACTTGCGCAGTTGCACCAACTTAGAGGACGTATTGGTCGTAGTGACAAAAAGGCCTATTGCTATTTTGTCATTCCAAGCAATAGAAGCATAAACGAGATAGCTCAAAAAAGATTGAAAGCGCTACAAACATATGCAGACATGGGTTCCGGTTTTCAGATTGCAAACTGTGACTTAGAAATTAGGGGAGCAGGGGATATCCTTGGAGCACAACAATCAGGACATATCGAAGCTGTTGGACTTGAGCTGTATATGGAACTTTTAACTGAAGCAATTCAAGAGCTGCGAGGTGAGAAGCGTATTATTAAAAAGGATATTGAAATCAATACTCCTTTTGCCTCATTCATACCAAGTCACTATATTCAAGATGCTTCGGAGAGGCTTAAGTACTATAAGCAACTTTCTAATGCTAAAGAAATTTCAAAAATTGAGTCCCTTCGTGAAACACTCTTTGATATCTATGGACCAATGCCTGATGAGTTAGAAAACCTCTTTGGAATTCTTAACTCACGTGTCCACTTAATGCCTTGTGGAATAAAAACTGTTCAGGTAGTGGATACGAATATCGTACTACATTTTGAAAAGAGTATTATTGAGCAGAACGAAGACCTCAGAAATAGGGTAGTTGATGCATTTATCCAGCGTACTCGCAAGTACCAGTTTACGCCCGATTTTAAACTCATCTATGTACACGACAAAACAGTATCTCCGACTTATTTAGTCGAGTTCTGTGAGGAGATTGCTGAGCAAATTGTTCCACGTTAGTGTTATTACTATTACTTAGCCTAGTTTTTGTTATACTAGAAGTAAGTGTATAACCTAAAAAGGAAGAAACAATGCTTAAGAAACTTGTTCTTTGTTCAGTATTAACTCTTGGTGCATTTGCTGCAAAAGATCCTGTAGTAGCTGAAGTTAATGGAAAGAAGATTAAAAAGTCTGATCTAGACAAGGCTTACCTGCTTAATAAATACGTTGTATCGAATGAAATGGTTACAATGAAGAAAGTTCTAACTGATCTTATCAATAAAGAGATCGGAATTGAGAAAGCAAAAAAGGCCAAGCTTGATAAAGACCCTATCGTCCAAGGAAAAATGGAGGAGGTTCTTTACCATGCACAAGTTTCAAAAGATCTTGAACCACAATTCAAAAGAATTAACGTAACAGATAAAGATGTCCAATCTTTCTATAAGGAATTTCCTGAATATAGAACAGCGCACATCATGCTAAGAGTTAGAGTTATCCCTGAGAAGGCTGAAATTGAAGCTGCTCAAAAGAAGATCTTTGAATTATATGACCAAGTTAAAAAAGATCCAAAGAAGTTTGGTGAACTTGCTAATAAATTTTCTCAATCACCAAACGCTGAAACAGGTGGAGACATTGGATATAAGCCTGCGTTTTTCTTAGCCCCAGAATATTTTAAGGCCATTAAAGGAAGAAAAGTTGGTTATATTACACCTCCTGTAAGAACTCAGTATGGTTATCACATCATCAAAGTTTTAGGTGTTAAGAAATTTGAAGAAATCCAAAAGCCAGCCTATCAAAAGTTTGTTTATGATAGGAAGAGAGATAAGATCATTGACGAATATTTCGCATCGCTAAGAAAGAAAGCCAATATCAAGATTCTAGACAAACAACTTAAGTAAAATCACTTGTATAAGCCTCTTGGAAACGCTATCTTTAATTGTTTAAAATTATTAGATAGGAGATTCCATGAGGCTTTTAATTCTTCTTGCCCTCACATTTTCACTTTCAGTTCAGGCCAAACTTTTAGATAAAATTGCTGCTGTCATCGACAATGAAGTGATCACTCTATCAATGATAAAAAGAGTTCAGTCTAGTTTACCTGCTAGGAAAAGTGTCTCACCTTTCATCTACAAAAAACCATCATATTCTAACCAAGAAGTTGTTGAGCTTCTTGTTAAGAAATACGTTGTCAGAGCGAAGTTAAAAGAAATTGGATATATCGTAAGTGATGATCAAGTTGAATCAGAAATCAAAAGTCGTGAGCAAAAGCTTGGACTTTCGAGACCTCAACTTCTTCAATTCTTAAAGAACAATGGAACGAACTACGAGGAGTTCTTTGAAATCACTCGTGAAGCTATTGAGTTTAACAGATTTAACTCATGGGTAATCATCCCTCTTGTCTCTGTTTCTGAGCAAGAAATTAAGAACCAATTCTTCAAAGAAAACGTTAATAATAAAACAGTTTCTTTCAAGTATACTCTTGTTGATTTTTCTATCGAGCCAAATAAAGTACCTAAGTCAAAGTGGAAAACTTTTAAAAATATCATGATCGACTTTCAAAAAGGTGCACCACTTCCAAAGAAATACTCTTCTATTGAGTCAACAACTCTAGGTGATATTAAAGCAGAAAACCTTACCAAAGACTTACAAAAACTACTTGTAAGAGCACAAGAAGGTCAATTTACTGACCCGATTAATATGTTTGGAAAGACACATATCTTCTTCGTTAAAAATAGAGATGTCGTTGAATCAGAACTATTTTTAAACTCTAAAAATATGCTACGTGCAAAGATTTATGAACAAAAAGCACGTGAAGTGACAAAAATCTGGTTTGCAAGAGAAGAAGCAAATCACTATATTAAGAAATTTCTCTAATGATTTATGTGACGGCTGGACATGAAGAAGGTATCGGTTTAGAAGTATTTCTAAAAAGTTATCTTCTTCTGCCAAAGTATCAGCAAAAAGAGTTTCACCTAATCTGTCACAAAGAAACACTAGAAAAAAACCTAAAAATTTCTCATATTTCCCTAGATTACGACCCTCTGAAAATCACCTATATTACAGATAAGCCTTTCTCTACTTCGGCATTGGCAAAGGGAATAGAGCTTTGTAAGCACGATGATATCCTGCTGACTCTGCCCACGAGTAAGGACCAATTAATTCTTAATGGTGAAAAACTCGCAGGTCATACTGAATACTTTAGAAGATTCTTCAATAAAGAAGTTGATATGTTCTTTAAATCAAATGAAAGTAATGTTCTCTTGATTACTGATCATATCCCTCTTAATAAAGTTGCTTCACATATATCTTCAGAGCTTATTAACCATAAAGTAGAGTTATGTGTTGATAACTATAAAAAATACTTTGGAGAACTTAAAGAGATCTTCATTACTGGTATCAATCCACACGCTGGTGAAAATGGTATTTTGGGTAATGAGGATAGTGTTATTCTAGATTCTGTTAAATCCTTAGGACACAAAACAAAACTAAAAGTAAATGGTCCGCTCCCAGCAGACGGACTTCTCGTTAACAGGCAATTTAGCGAAGAAAAGCTATTTGTCTATATGTACCATGATCAAGGATTAGCTCCATTTAAGAGCCTATTCAAAACAATTGGTGCCAATATATCTTTAGGCTTACCATTTCTTAGACTTAGTGTAGACCACGGGACAGCCTTCGAATTATTTGGTAAAAACGAAGCAAATTACATGGGCTGCTACTATGTTATGAAGCTGGCCCTCCAAGCACTTGAGAGGATCAAATGCCAAAACAAACAAGTTCAAAAGACTTAATAAAAATTCATAAAGCAAGAGTTCACAATCTTAAGGATGTTAGTATTGATATCCCTAAGAATACTTTAACAGTCATCACGGGCCCATCTGGTTCAGGTAAAAGTTCCTTGGCCTTCGATACAATCTACGCTGAAGGACAGAGAAGGTATATTGAATCTCTCTCCTCTTATGCAAGACAATTTCTAGGCCAACAACAGGCACCTGATGTTGAGTCAATCACTGGTCTATCACCTTCAATCGCTATCGATCAGAAAACAACAAATAAGAACCCACGATCTACTGTAGGAACTATTACAGAGATTTACGACTATTTAAGAGTTTTATTTGCAAGAGCAGGCGATCTCTACTGCCCTCATAGTGGAGAATTAGTTAGAAGCTATACACCAGGGCAAATTACAACCGATCTATTAAAGAATAAGGAAAAAACCAAACTTCACATTATGGTTTCTGTTACTGGAGCAAACGCCAAAGAACTAAAGGCACAAGTCACAAAGTTCATGTCAATGGGATTCTCTAGATTCATGCACAATGGTGAAGTAGAACTCTTTGATGATGCTCACATTAAGAAAGTAAAACTATCTGACGAACTTTTTGCAGTAGTTGATAGGGTTCTTGTAAAAACAGGGATTGAAAAAAGACTCACTGACTCTATTGAATATGCACTAAAACTTGGAGATGGAACGACTCATATCCTTGTTGATGAAGAAATTAAAACATATTCTGAACACAACCTCTCCCCTAGTACAGGTGAAAAATATCCTGATCTGGAACCAAGACTTTTCTCTTTCAACTCGCCAGTTGGAGCTTGTGCAAAATGTAATGGTTTAGGAGAATCTAAAACTTTTGACCTCGACACTCTCATTTTTGATGATTCTCTTCCAATTCTTGCAGGAGCTATTCCTGTTGTAACAAAGAAAAATAGTTTCATGAATAAAATGATCGAATGTGTAATGAAAGAAGAAGGGGTCGATCTAAAAACACCTCTTAACAAAGTTCCAAAGAAGTTTTTTAAAATACTCTTTGATGGAACTAACAAAGAGTATACGTATAAATTTAAGTCAGAGAATTCTCACTTTGAATTTACTAAACCATTTCCAGGTATAATTGAATGGCTTGAAAAGAAATACAAAGAA
>NZ_AUNJ01000102.1 GCF_000447775.1 Bacteriovorax sp. DB6_IX | reverse complement strand
TAGGAAGAAGGAGAGTCATTCTATGATGTGAGAGTATACAGATTCAGTAGAAACACTAGTGTAGATAACTCAACGAGCTCGACAAAGACGTCTATTGAGAATCAATGCCAATCATTTGATAAGGCATCTTCTCAGGTTGAGTTTTTAATTAACCAAGTTTACGGACTTGGAGAAGGTTATGTTCTTCAGTTACTAGATGCTGTTCAAAAAGATATTGGAAGAAACTTTCTGACAACGACAATGGCCATTGATAGAGATACTGATGAGTATTCTCAGCTCACTCTAAGTGAA
>NZ_AUNJ01000101.1 GCF_000447775.1 Bacteriovorax sp. DB6_IX | reverse complement strand
TTCGAGTCAAAGAAGCTCCTTCCATATAATCCAGAGAGACTCACAATGCAATGTTTCTCGGATGAGAATGAGTACCTGTCTATTGAGAAGGCTGTGTTACTCGATCTGAAAAATAGTTTTTTAGCAGGTGAGTTAGCAAGTACGTTAAATATTTTTTCAGATAACTTCACGGTAAATAACTTCATGTCTGGGAAAAAAGAAGTTAGAGATATTAATAGTATTTCTTATGAAAGATCTCAGCCTCTGCCAAGGCTCTTGAACAAGTCTAAGGCCCTCGGACATATGAATAAATTCCTGGCTGATTTTAAAGATGTTAATTTTGCCGAAATTGTTGGAACCAAATATATTAGTCTTCCTGGGCAAAGAGCTGAAAAGCAAAGAATGAAGACTGCGAGAATAGAGGCTCGTTTTGATATTAGAGGAACTAACGAAAACTCGAAAATTCAAAAAAGAGGTATCTTTAATATAAATGTGACAAAAGTTAATAACGAGTGGAAGATTGATAGAATCACATTAACAGATACAGAAACTTTAAAGACTTCAGAGACATTTTTTAAAAATATGACTGCTGAAAGTAAAGTGGCGAGTAACGTGCCATCGCATCTGAGAAGAGAAGCAATTAGACGTGGTGGTTATGCTATGGCCTTAGGTGACTATAATAATGACAAAGAAGTCGATCTATACGTAGCCACTGTCGCTGAGTCTGTTCTTATGAAAGGTGAAGGGAAGGGCGAGTCATTCAAAGTTGTAAAGAATGAAACTCTTGATAACCAATCACTAGTTAAGGCCGCAGCTTTTGCAGACTTTTCTAATAAGGGACATGATGATCTTCTTGTTGTTAGATTCGCACCTAATGAAGCTCAAACAAAGAATGATCGTTCAGATATTTTAATCTACAGAAATAAAGATGGGAAACTTCACACTGAAAAGGGTCTCGTTAAGTTTGATCAAAAAACTAACTATGCTATGCCTTTGGCCCTCGCTGACTTTAATAATGATGGTTTTCTAGACTTCTACGTTGGATTTCCTGGTGCAAAGGATTTCACAACACTAGAAGAAGCAAAACAAGAAGAGGGGCTAGCAACACAAGGGATCTTCTTCAATAATGGAAGAGGAGTATTTAAAGATAACCCTTATAAAGGTTTTGCAAAGTTTCACAAGGAAATGATTAGTAAGAATGGAGTAGATGATGATCTCTCTAGGATCTTTCCACACTCTGCGATTGCAGTGGACTTCGACGAAAATGGAACATCAGATCTTGTTGTAATTGATGATAGAGCGAACTTAAGTCCGATCTATATGAATAATGGAAAAGCTGATTTTGTCTATGCTACGAAGAAGATTGGTATTGGTCTCATGGACTATGGAATGGGTGCTGAGATTATGGATATCAACAATGATGGAAAGTATGACTTTTTAATGTCATCAGTTAACTTCAATGCAAGTAAGAGAATCAAGGATTCGTGTGAAATCAACTGGTCTGTTCAAGATACAATTTCAGCAGGTGTTAAAGGATTAAGATCTTTTACTGCGAATAAGAATAAGACATTTACTGAAACTACTGAACAAAATGGCCTTGAGTGGATTGGTCAAGGTGCTGGTGGTGTTAAGGTCGTTGATTATAATAATGATGGTCTAGAAGATATCTATGTGGCCAATGGACTTTGGACAGGAAGTGAGAATGACCAATCTCAAGATATTGCCTCTAAATTTGTTATGGCCAATACAATGGGGATTGTGGAAGACGGTCTAAAGTCTGGATTAAGAACAGATCAAATCGTTTACGAGAAACCAAAGAGAAATAATGAATTCCAAAGTTTATTGTTTAGATCTGATTCTCAGTCGGCGATCATGGACATCTTGTCGTTCTATAGAGGAGATGTAGATACATATGAAAAATCACAAAAAGCACCTTCTTTAGCAGGAGCGCAAAGAAATAGACTATTTCACAATAATGGTGATGGGACTTTTACTGAAGTAGGTTACCTCTTAGGTTTAGATTCAATCGCTGATGGGTATATGGTTGCAACAACAGACCTCGATAAAGATGGATTTATGGATATTGTTTTAAGAAATGCTGATCCAGGATTTAAGAAAGATCAGTTTGCTCCAGTGGAAATCTTTAAGAACTTAGGAAAAACTAATAAGAAATCAGTGGTTCTTTCACTAAGAGGTACAACATCAAATAGAAATGCAGTCGGAGCTTTAATTTCTGCAGAAGTTGGAGACAAACTTCATAAAAGACAACTTGTAGGTAACTCGGGAACAGTTCAATCTGAAAGAATTATTCATATTGGTCTTGATGATAATAAGGTTCTAAATAAACTAACTATTAGATGGCCAAGTGGAGAGAAACAAGTGGTGAAAAATATGAAGCCTGGTTTCTATGAATTAAAAGAGCCAATTAGTGGACTACAAGCAAGTAAGTAATCTAAAATAACATTATATGTAATGAGCCGTTCTCTATGGGAACGGCTTATTTGTTTTAGGACGTTATTTTGAATAGAGAAAACCTAATCCCATCACTCGGCGAAATACAGATTAATAGCGATTG
>NZ_AUNJ01000100.1 GCF_000447775.1 Bacteriovorax sp. DB6_IX | reverse complement strand
GACAACTCTTGAATTTGACCATTAGACTGATGAACATATCCAATATCATAACCAAAGAAATTCATTCCAAAGATATTTCTCGTATTTTCAAAGAGTCTTCGTGCAAATATCTCTGGCTCATAATTTGTTTCTCTAAACTGACGAGACCAATCTCCATTATAGACTTGCCACCATGATCTATGAGTATACCCTAGGAAAACATTGAACTCAGAGTTAAAAATTTCCTTACCGACTAGG